>DASPOV010000025.1:0-9167 GCA_035625815.1 Methyloceanibacter sp. | reverse complement strand
GGACAAAACTTTCGCGACGTTGTCCTGCGCCTCGACGGGGTGATTCCCGTGCAGCCAAAACAGGGGAGGGCGGCTTGAGGATTGCCCGCGCCGACCGCAGCGTGCTCTCCGACTGGTGGTTCACCGTCGACCGCCTCATGTTCTTCGGCCTGTTGCTGCTCATGGGTGCCGGGCTTGTGCTGTTGCTTGCCGCAAGTCCACCCATCGCTGTGAAGTACAATCTCGAGCCGTTCTATTTCGTGCGCCGTCAGGCGGCGCTACTTCTGCCGGCGATTGTCATCGTGTTTGCGGCTTCTACTCTGACGCCGAAGCAGATCCGCCGCGCGAGCCTGATCATCTTTGTCGTCGGCATCGCCCTTATGGTTACCACCATGTTCATCGGGCCGGAGATTAAAGGCGCTAGGCGCTGGCTGCAAATCGGCTTCGTCTCCATCCAGCCTTCCGAATTCGTCAAGCCGGCCTTCGTGGTGCTCACCGCATGGCTGTTCAATGAAAGCCAGAAGCGCAGCGACGTGCCCGGCATCGAGTTTGCGCTCCTGCTATATGGCGTATTTGGGTTGCTGCTCGTGTTGCAGCCTGATTTCGGGCAGACGCTCCTCGTTACTCTCGTTTGGGGAGCGCTCTTCTTCATGGCCGGCATCAATCTCTTCTGGATCGGAGCCCTCGCCGTCGCCGGTATCGCCGGAATCGCATCTGCCTATTTTCTCCTGCCGCACGTGGCCTCGCGCATCGATCGCTTCCTCAATCCTGCCTCCGGCGACACCTATCAAGCCGACAAGGCGTTCGACTCCTTCCTACATGGCGGATGGTTCGGCCGGGGCCCCGGCGAAGGCACGGTGAAGGACGTGCTCCCCGATTCTCATACTGACTTCATTTTCGCCGTGACTGCGGAGGAGTACGGGTTGATCGCCTGCCTGATCCTGCTTGCACTGTTCGCGTTCATCGTACTGCGCGGTCTGTCCAAGACGTCGCAAGAGACTGACGGCTTTATCCGTCATGCGACCGCGAGCCTGATCATGCTGTTCGGTTTGCAGACGCTGATCAACATGGCGGTGAATGTCGGCCTTATGCCTGCCAAGGGCATGACGCTGCCCTTCATCTCCTATGGTGGCTCGTCGCTGCTCGCCATGGCCCTGACCATGGGCTTTGCCCTTGGGCTAACGCGGCGAAGGCCCACGGCCGGACGCCTGCGGCGCAACGCGCCGAGCGAAGCCGACACGGAGACCGGCGCACGGGCCGGCAAGGCCACCTCGGAGCAAGTGGCTTGAGCACGCGCACCGTCCTGCTTGCCGCTGGCGGTACGGGCGGCCATCTCTTTCCTGCAGCTTCGCTCGCGCAGGAGCTTCAGCGCCGCGATTATGACGTCGATCTCGCCACCGATATGCGGGCGGAAAAATATAGCGGCGACTTTCCAGCACACGCCATCCACCGAATCCCGTCAGCCACGCTCAAGAGCCGGTCGCCAATCGCGGTGTGGGGAACCTTCACGCGGCTCGGCATCGGCTTTGGTGGCGCGCTTCGTTTGTTGCTGCGGGTGAAGCCCCAAGTGGTCATCGGCTTTGGCGGCTATCCCACGTTGCCTCCCATCATCGCGGCACGCGCGCTTCGCATCCCGACCGCCATTCACGAGCAGAATGCCGTGATGGGACGCGCGAACCGGCTGCTGTCGCGCTTCGTCGACCGGATCGCGCTCTCCTTCATGCCGACCAAGCTGCTTGGCTCCAAAGCCCAAGCCAAGGCGCGACTGACCGGCATTCCCGTGCGCGACGCCGTGCTGAAGTTTCGCAACATCCCCTATACGGCGCCCGATGCCTCATCACGCCTGTTGTTGCTAGTGTTCGGCGGCAGCCAAGGTGCGCGCTTCTTCTCCGACGCGTTGCCTCCAGCTCTGCTGTGTTTGCCGGATCAAATGCGCGGGCGGCTCACGGTGGTGCAGCAGGCCCGCGAGGAAGACGTCGCGGGGCTTCGCGAAGCCTACGCCCGCGGGAAAATCGCCGCGCATTTGGCTCCCTTCTTCCGCGACCTGCCTGAACGGATCGCCGCAGCGCAGCTCGTTATAGCCCGCGCCGGCGCCTCCACCATGGCGGAGTTGGCCGCGATCGGCCGGCCCTGCCTGCTCGTGCCGTTGCCACACGCCCTTGACAACGATCAGCTTGAAAATGCAACACGGCTGCAAGAGGTTGGCGGCGGCTGGTGCGTGCGCCAAGCGGAGCTGTCGACTGAGCGCCTGGCCGAGCTGCTGCAAGGACTGCTGTCGTCGCCTGAGCGTCTGGCGGACGCGGCGAAAAAGGCACACGCCATGGCCACGGTCGATGCCGTGAAGCACCTCGCCGATCTCGTGGACGAGCTCGTGAAATCCAAGGAGTAGGGTTCGTCATGCACATGCCCGATCCGAACAAGACCGGCCTCGTGCATATCGTGGGTATCGGCGGCATCGGCATGAGCGCCATCGCCGAGGTGATGAGCACCCGGGGGTACACCGTACAGGGCAGCGATCTCAAGGACAGCGCCAATCTCGAGCGCCTGCGCGCCCGCCACATTCGCTGCCTGATCGGCCACGACCCGGCCAATGTCGAAGGCGCCGCCTATCTCGTGATTTCGAGCGCGGTGAAGGGCGGCAACCCGGAATTCGAAGCGGCCAAGGAGCGCGGTGTTCCCATCATCCGCCGCGCCGAGATGCTGGCCGAGCTGATGCGTCCTTGCGCCACCGTCTCCATCACCGGGACCCACGGCAAGACCACGACCACGTCGCTCATCGCCGACCTGCTCACAGCCGGCGGCCTCGATCCCACGGTGATCGCGGGCGGCATCATTAATGGCTGGGGCACCAATGCTCGCATCGGCAAGGGCCACTGGATGGTGGTGGAGGCGGATGAGTCCGACGGCACGTTCTTAAAGCTCCCCACCCAGATCGGCGTCGTCACCAACATCGATCCCGAGCATATGGACTATTGGCAGACGCTGCCCGCGCTACATCAGGGCTTCCAGCAATTCATTGAGGCCATTCCATATTACGGGCTCGCGGTCGCCTGCATCGACCATCCCGTGGTGCGCGAGCTTCTCGCCAAGCTCGGCGGCGCGGCCAATGGGCGCCGCACGCTCACCTATGGCGTGGCACGCGATGCCGACATAAGGCTCGTCAATCTCCGGCCCACTCGCGACAGGATGGTGTTCGACGCCGAGCTCGGTTCGGCGGTCGGTGGTGGTGCGCGCAAGCTTGAGGATCTGATGCTGCCGGTGCTCGGCCATTACAATGCGCTGAACGCGCTCGCCGCTCTCGCCGTGGCGGCGGAAGCCGGCGTCAGCGACAAGGGGATCCGGGAGGCCTTCGCCGGCTTCTCTGGCGTGAAGCGGCGCTTCACGCATGTGGGCGAGTGGCAGGGCGTGCAGATCTATGACGACTATGCCCATCACCCCGTCGAGATCGCCGCCGTGCTCAGGGCCGCTCGAGTCGCTGGCGACGGTCGAGTGATCGCCGTAATCCAGCCGCACCGCTATACGCGACTGCAGAGTCTGTTCAACGAATTCTCGGCCTGCCTCGACGATGCCGACATTGCGCTCGTGACTCCGGTCTATTCGGCAGGCGAGGTTCCGATCCCTGGCATCGACCGGGATGAGTTCGCTTCAGGCCTCCGGCGCCATGGCCACCCGAAGGTGCTAACAGTCGATGGCGAAGAGGGGCTGGTTAAGACCGTGGCGGCGCTCGCGCAGCCTGGCGATCTCGTGGTCGGGCTTGGCGCCGGCACCATCACAGACTGGATCAATGGCCTACCGCAGAAGCTAAGCGACCATGGAGCCCGGCCATGAACGAGGCAGGGGTCGCGAGCAACTTCGCGGGGGCACTCGCAGCGCGTCTGCCAGAATTGCGTGGCAAGTTGAAAGCAGGCGCTGTGCTTGCTGATCTTACTTGGTTCCGCGTCGGCGGTCCTGCCGACGTGCTCTACTCTCCCGCCGACGAGGCCGATCTCGCCTACTTCATGACGAATACGCCAGCCGGGATTCCCGTCACCATCATCGGGCTCGGTTCCAATCTGCTCGTGCGCGACGGCGGCATTGGAGGCGTGGTGATCCGTTTGGGCCGCGGTTTCAGCGATATCACGATCGAGCCCAATTCGAGACTCCGCGCCGGTGCTGCCGTGCCTGATGTGAAAGTCGCTCGCGCCGCGGCGGATACGGGTATTGCCGGTCTCTCCTTTTATCGTGGCATTCCGGGCTGCGTCGGCGGCGCGCTCCGCATGAACGGCGGCGCTCATGGTCGCGAGACCTCCGAAGTGGTGGTCAAGGCCCGGGCCGTCGATCGCCAGGGTCAGGTGCATGTGCTCCCTATGGCCGAGCTGCATTATGCCTATCGCCATTGTGGCGCACCCGAGGACCTCGTCTTCACCGAAGCCTTGTTCCAGGGCGAGCCCGGGGAACCGGCGGCGATCCTCGCCGAGATGGACGATATCGCGGCCTATCGCGAGCAGGCGCAGCCAATCAAAAGCCGCACCGGCGGCTCGACCTTCAAGAATCCACCAGGCAACAAAGCTTGGCAGCTCATCGACGCCGCCGGCTGTCGCGGCTTGCGCGTTGGCGGCGCGCATGTCTCGGAGATGCACTGCAACTTCCTCATCAATGAGGGCGCCGCCACGGGCGCCGACATCGAGGAGCTTGGCGAGACAGTGCGCGCGAGAGTGAAAGCGACGACCGGCATCGAACTCGAATGGGAGATCAAGCGGCTGGGTGTGCCAGGATGACCTCGGGGCTCATGCTTCGAGACGCGGTCTTCGGGCGTTCCTCAGCATGAGGAGCTAATTCTCACCCTGAGGAGGACCCGAAGGTTCGTCTCGAAGGGTTAGGCCACCATCCTCCAAGCAGGGGAGACGCATGACGAACATACAAACTCACGTCGCTGTGCTGATGGGTGGCTGGTCGTCGGAACGGGAAGTTTCGCTGCGCTCTGGCGAAGCCTGCGCCGCAGCGCTTGAAGCGCAAGGCTACCGCGCGACCCGCCTCGATGTTGGGCGCGACGTGGCGACCAAGCTCACCGAGCTTCGCCCCGATGTCTGCTTCAATGCGCTGCATGGCCGCTTCGGCGAGGATGGCTGCATCCAGGGCGTGCTTGAGACCTTGGGCATCCCCTACACCCACTCAGGCGTGCTCGCCTCGGCGCTGGCGATGCACAAGGAGCGCGCCAAGGCGGTGTTGCGCGCCGCTGGCGTGCCAGTGGCCGAAAGCTTGGTGCTTTCCCGCGAGGAAGCCGCACGAGCCCACGCCATGCCACCGCCCTACGTGATCAAGCCGATTACGGAAGGTTCGAGCGTTGGCGTCTTTATCGTGCGCCAGGATCAGCGCCACCCCCCACAAGAGCTGCACGCCGCCGACTGGACCCTGGGAGACGAACTGATGGTGGAGCGCTACATCCCTGGTCGGGAGCTCACTTGCGCCATCATGGGGGAGGAGGCCTTGGGGGTGATCGAGATTCGCCCGGCCGAGGGGCTTTCCTTCTACGACTACACCTCGAAATATGCTCCCGGAGGATCGATCCACGTTCTTCCGGCGCCGCTTTTACCAAATGTTTACCAGTTAGTACAGAAGCTGTCCCTGGCGGCTCATAGGGCACTGGGTTGCCGTGGGGTCAGCCGTTCCGACTTCCGATTCGATGACCGGGACGGCGGCGAGGGGGGAATGATCTGTCTTGAGCTCAATACCCAACCAGGCATGACATCTACGTCGCTCGTGCCCGAGCTTGCGGCTTACAGCGGCCGCTCTTTCGGCGAGTTGGTGCGCTGGATCCTGGAGGATGCGTCGTGCAACCGGTAGGTCCCAATAAGGGGCGACGCCAGGCAGGGAAATCGAACGACGCGCTGCTCGCGCGTAGCATCGCCGTGCCTGCTCGGAAATTCGCTGGACTCAACTTGCCGGGATTCGGCGGCGCTAGGCGGGCTCCCGGCGGGGCCGCGCTTGATCCCGGCAGTGGCGCCTGGCGCGTCGTCGCCGTGCTCCTTCTCGCGGGTGGTGCTGGCTACGGATTTTGGGTGAGCGGAGATGACGGCCTATTTGGCCAAGCAGAGCGGGGCGTGGAGGCCCTCGCGATAACTGCGGGTTTTGGCGTGAAGCGCATCACCGTCGAAGGGCAGCAGCACGTCACCGACGCGGAATTGACCACGGCGCTCGCCGCAGGTCCCGGCACCATGATGCTCGCCGTCGATACCGACGCCGCCAAGGAGCGGCTGGAACATGTACCCTGGATCAAGCATGCGCAAGTCATGCGGCTTCTGCCGTCGACGCTCCAGGTTGTCATCGAGGAGCGCGTCCCCTTCGCCGTATGGCAGTCGCACGGCCAGACCTATGTGGTTGATGCCGAAGGAACTGTGATCGCTCCCGCTGTACGCGAGGCTTACGCCGATCTTCCGCTCGTCGTGGGCGAAGGCGCCGGCAAGAACGCCGCCGATCTGTTCGACACATTGCGGCCTTTCGACAGCTTGATGAAGCAGATCGTCGCTGCCTTGCGGGTGGGAGACCGGCGCTGGACGCTGAAACTTGCCTCCGGCATCGATATCATGCTTCCCGACGACGGCCTCACCGACGCACTCAACACGCTCGTCGGCCTCGATCGCGATCGCAACCTTCTTAGCCGGAGCATCGCCGCGGTCGATCTCCGTCTTGCCGATCGGGTGAGCGTCCGGCTCCGAAACAGCAACGAGCCGGCGACGTCCGAAGGCGGCAGTGCCGCTCCGGACATGCCGACGGCAAGCGCCAAGCGAAATGCCTGAGGTGAGGGTAGGGGGATGCGGCAGACAGGTATCAATTGCGGCAAGCGCCAGTGCATCGTGACCGCCCTCGACGTAGGCACGAGCAAGATCTGCTGCCTAATCGCCAAGACCTGGTCCGCTCCAGATTGGCTCGAGGTCGCGAGCGACGGCATCCTGTTTGAGGTGCTTGGTTTCGGCTATCACCGCGCGGAAGGCCTCAAGGGGGGTATGGTCACGCATCTTGACCGCGCCGAGCATTGCATTCGCTCCGCCGTCGACGCCGCCGAGCGCATGGCCGGTGTCGTCGTTGAGGAAGCTCATGTCGCCGTCACATGCGGCCGGCTGAAGAGCGAAAGCTTCTCGGCAAGCGTGGCGCTGTCCTCTGGCGCCGTGCGCGAAGACGACACGTTGCGCATCATCGCCGGTGCCCGCCAATACGCCGCCCGCGAAAAACGCATGGTACTGCACGCGCTGCCCACCGGATACCGCCTCGACGATCATAACGGCATTCGCGATCCGCTCGGCATGTGCGGCGAGCGGCTCGGCATCGACATTCATGCGGTTACCGCCGACGAGGTGGCCATCCACAACCTCTCGCTCTGCGTCGAGCGGTGTCATTTGGGAGTGAGCGGCCTCGTCGCTGCCCCTTATGCGAGCGCGCTGGCGGTGATTACACCGGACGAGGCCAAGCTCGGCGTCGCCTGCATCGACTTCGGCGCCGGCACCACGACGCTGTCGGTGTTCTCCGATGGGCACTTCATCCACACCGATGCCATTGCGCTTGGCGGCGCCGGCATCACCACCGACATCGCCCGCGCGCTCGCAGCGCCCCTTGAGCACGCCGAGCGCTTGAAGACGCTCCATGGTAGCGCGTTTGCCACGCCCTCTGACGAGCGCGAGATCATCACTTTCCCGTCCGTTGGCGAGGGCCAGCGGGGGCTCATGAATCAGATCACCAAGGCCCAGCTCGCCGTGATCATCCGCCCTCGCGTCGAGGAGATGCTCGACCTGATGCGGCGGAGGCTTGCTGCTTGCGCTCATGCCTCCGAGGCAGCGCGGACCATCGTGGTGACCGGTGGCGGCAGCCAGCTGACCGGACTCTCCGAGCTTGTCTCCAACATGTTTGGGCGTCCGGTGCGATTTGGACGCCCGCGTACTCTGAACGGATTGCCTGACGCAGTCGCCGGGCCGGATTTCGCCAGCGCCGTCGGTCTCCTCAAGCAATGGGCCCGCGGCGACGACAAGCTTTCGGGCCGCGCTGAGCAGCGCTTTCTCGGCACCGGTACCGGGTATCTCGCACGCGTGAGTGAGTGGATTAGGGACAACTTCTAACAAGGCTGAAAAGCACATACCGAAAGATCAAGAAAGAAGGTCGCCATGACGATCAATCTCAAAGTTCCAGATCTCACCGAGCTCAAACCGCGGATCACCGTGTTCGGTGTGGGCGGAGCGGGCGGTAATGCCGTCAACAACATGATCGCCTCCGGCTTGCGCAGCATCGAATTCGTGGTCGCCAACACCGATGCGCAGGCGCTGTTCAGCTCAAGCGCCGAACGCCGCATTCAGATGGGCGCCCACGTCACCGAAGGCCTTGGCGCCGGCTCCAAGCCGGACATCGGCGCCGCGGCGGCAGAAGAGGCCATGGCCGACATTAAGGCGCATCTTGCCGGCTGCCACATGACGTTCATCACCGCCGGCATGGGCGGCGGCACCGGCACTGGTGCTGCTCCAGTGATCGCGCGGGCCTCGCGGGAGGAAGGCATCCTCACCGTCGGCGTGGTGACCAAACCCTTTCAATTCGAAGGCCAGCGGCGCATGCGCTCGGCCGAAGGCGGTATCATGGAGCTGCAGAAATACGTCGACACGCTCCTCGTCATCCCGAATCAGAATTTGTTCCGCGTCGCCAACGAGAAGACGACCTTCGCCGATGCCTTCGCTATGGCCGACGATGTGTTGCGGGCCGGCGTCTCCTGCATCACCGATCTTATGGTCAAGGAAGGCCTCATCAATCTCGACTTTGCCGACGTCCGCACCATCATGGCTGGAATGGGCAAGGCGATGATGGGCACCGGCGAGTCTAGTGGCGACCGCCGCGCCATCGAGGCGGCAGAGGCTGCGATTTCCAATCCGCTGCTCGACGATGTGTCCATGAAGGGCGCAAGCGGCCTGCTCGTGTCCATCACCGGCGGCAACGATCTCACCCTTTACGAGGTGGACGAGGCGGCAAGCCGCATCCGCGAGGAAGCTGATCCCGAAGCCAATATTATTGTTGGCGCGACTTTCGACGATGAGCTCGACGGCTCCATCCGCGTCTCCGTGGTGGCCACCGGGCTTGGCCAACTCTCCTCGGACGGTTTCAGGCCCGCGCCCAAAGATCGGGAGAGCTTGAGCCAGCGGCTGGCTGGACTGGCTACCATGCCGGCGCCGCCACCC
>DASPOV010000024.1:0-6648 GCA_035625815.1 Methyloceanibacter sp. | reverse complement strand
CTTCATCTTGCGCATCACCTCCGCGATGTCCTGGATGTCCTGAATGTCCGTCGGCTGGAAATAGAAGGTCGTCCTCATCTGACAGGTATAGGCGGGCAGACCTATTGCCATCGGGGAGCGCCACGTGGAATTCGGCGAAGTGCTTTCTGCGGGGGGCCGCTACGAGCGTCCACATAGGCGGCGACGCCAACCGCCGCGAGGAGCAGGCTCACGTGAAAGCGCCACCTCAATATCTAATTGAAAAATAAGCATAAATTAGATTCCTCTGTACGTCGTTCTATAGCATTGGCGATTGCGGAGAGGCAAGCAAAGGCGATTTTTTCGGCACTAATCTGGCTGCTGTCGCCTTAGGGCAACAGAGACGCTACCCGCAGACTTCCGCGAAGACCCTTGAAGTCCCTCGCAGACTTGAATCCTTGAGGATTGGGAGCTAGCTAGCGGGCATGGTCAAAGAGGTGCACGTCGTCGGCGGCGGCCTCGCCGGCAGCGAGAGTGCTTGGCAGATTGCGGCCGCTGGCATCCCTGTCATCGTGCATGAGATGCGCCCAGTGCGGCGGACCGAGGCGCATCAGACCAGCGCACTTGCGGAGCTCGTCTGTTCCAATTCCTTCCGCTCCGACGATTGGGCCACTAATGCCGTCGGTCTGTTGCATGAGGAAATGCGGCGGGGAGGGTCGCTTATTCTCGCCGCCGCCGATCGGCACAAGCTACCGGCTGGCGGAGCCCTTGCGGTCGATCGTGACGGATTCGCCCGAGAGGTGACGCGGATGCTCGAAGACCAGCCGCTCGTCACCATCGTGCGCGAGGAGATCGACGCGCTTCCGCCAGCGGGCTGGGACAGCGTCATCGTGGCGACGGGCCCCCTCACCTCGTCCGCGTTCGCCAAGTCGGTGCAATCGCTCACCGGTGAGGCAGAGCTTGTCTTCTTCGACGCCATCGCGCCGATCCTTCATCGCCACTCCATCGACATGAGCGTGTGCTGGCTGCAATCGCGCTACGATAAGGCTGGCCCCGGCGGCGGCAATGCCGACTACATCAATTGTCCTCTCGACAAGACCCAGTACGACGCCTTCATCGACGCGCTCGTCGCCGGCGATAAGACCGCATTCAAGGACTGGGAGGAATCGACGCCCTATTTCGAGGGTTGCCTGCCCATCGAAGTCATGGCGGAGCGCGGCCGCGAAACCTTGGCGTACGGCCCGATGAAGCCAGTGGGTCTCACCAACCCACATCGCCCGGGGGTAAGGACGTACGCGGTGGTGCAGCTCCGCCAGGACAATGCGCTCGGCACCTTGTGGAACATGGTGGGGTTCCAGACCAAGCTCAAACATGCCGAGCAAGTGCGCATCTTCCGCACAATCCCTGGGCTGGAGCAGGCTGAATTCGCACGGCTCGGCGGTCTTCACCGCAACACCTTCCTCAACAGCCCGGAGCTGCTTGATGAGAGCCTTCGACTGAAGGCCGATCCGCGGCTTCGCTTCGCAGGTCAAATCACGGGCGTCGAGGGCTATGTGGAGTCCGCCGCTATCGGGCTTCTTGCCGGCAGGTTCGCCGCGGCTGAGCGCCTTGGCACGTTCGCGTCGCCGCCACCGCCGACCACGGCACTCGGCGCGCTCCTCAACCACATCACCGATGGGCATTTGAGCAGCGGAGGTGCTGGAGCCTCGCGCAGCTTCCAGCCCATGAACATCAATTTCGGCCTTTTCCCTCCGCTTCCCCCGCCTGGGCCGAAACGTGTAAGGGGCGAGCGCGGCAGCAAGACGCTCCTCCGGAAGCATACGCTTGTCTTGCGCGCGCTCGCCGATCTCGACCACTGGCTCGCGCCGAATGCCTCGATCGCCGCGGAATAGCGTGCCTCACTCGATCTGCTTCAGCCAGTCAGAAGCGGATGAGCGTGAAGTTGAAATTGGGCTCCATAGCTCCCTTCCAGATTGTCGATCAGGAACACACCTTTCAGGTCGTTGCTCGATGCCTTCAGGCGCAAAGGATGCTGCTCCTTGCTGAGCGGATTGGCGAGCGCGCACCGCGCCCATGAGGTTGAAGCGGAGCTCAAACCTGTCCTCCACGCCCGCCGTCAGAATGTTGTCGGCCACGGCGAGATGCACGGCACCGAGGCTTTCGACCGTGACTGACTGCGGCGAAATGGCGACTGGCACGGGGGCGTCGTACTCGAACACCATCGAACCGATCACATGGCCGTACCGCGAGCGGAAAGCGCATCGCCACGACCAGCGTCTCCTTGCCTCTGCGGTGAAGCGCCTCCTTATGCCGATGGGCGAAACCGATAGGTGCCGAGCCGCCAAAGCCGATAGAGCGGATTGATGTTGGCGACCTGCCGCAACGAATCGACCCTCTGCAACGAGGAAAGATAGGGATTGACGAGCGCGAGTGGCAGGAAGGCCGTCCGCGCCGCCGGCGGAAGCGCCGCCACGTGGTGTCTTGCCGAAGTCAGGGCGACCTGCGCCCTCTCGCGGAATTCCGCTAGGAGCTCGGCTAGCCCTTGGCCCGTCGCTCCGGCAAGTATGTTGGCGGGCGATGTACCGTGGCGGAGAAGCGCATCGGCCGGGACGTCGACACGCCCTCTCGCCGCATTGACCCTCAGCGCGCGCATCAAACCGGCGAGGCCATAGGCAATGCCGGCAGCTCTGATGGCGGGTTCCATGGAGCGGGGCTCTTCTGCCAAGCTCCCTGTGGTAATTCTTGCCGCAAGTTTGAAGAGCGCGGCGGCAGTCTTGGCGAGATACTCATCAAGCGCTGGCGTGTCAGGCATGATCTTCACCGACACATCGAAGCGCCTCGCATCGATAAGGTCGGCGAGGCTTGAGCGCGATAGGTCACAGTCTCGAACCGCTAGACCGAGCGCATCGGCCACGGGATGGCCCGTGGCTTCGCCGCGATAGGTGCTATCGAGCGCGTCGCGCCACCACTGAAGGCGAATCTCGCCAAGCTGCGGCTCGCTCACGCGCTCGCTGACGCGCGCAAGCTCGACATTGAAGGCATAAAGGGTAAAGAGGTGATCGCGGGAGGCGCGGGGAGCGAATAGCGCGCTCGCGTAGCGATCCGGATCCCCATGGCGCGCGATCGCCCGTACCGTCGCGTCTCGTTCGCGTGCATCCAAGGCCTTAAAGCACCAGGCGCGCCTCACTTAAGCGCGCGCCGAGGCTCGCGCCTTTGGCCTCGCGGGGGCTGCAGCCATGCCGCCGTCGCGCTTGACGCCGAGAATCAGCTGCAACGGCGCCGCAACATAGATCGACGAATAGGCGCCGATGACGATGCCCCAGCACATGGCGAGCGCAAAGCCATGGATCGCCTCGCCGCCGACCAGGACGAACGGCATCATGGCGAGGAAGGTCGTCACATGGGTCAACACGGTGCGCGACAGTGTCTCGTTGATAGAGAGATCGAGCAGTTCGGTGAGCGGCATTTTCCTATATTTGCGCAAGTTCTCGCGAACCCGGTCGAAAATCACGACCTTGTCGTTCAGCGAATAGCCGATGATGGTCAGGAGGGCGGCGATGCTCGACAGGTTGAACTCGAGCTGTAGCGCCGAATAGAGCCCGATCGTGCCGGTGACGTCATGCACCAGCGAAGCGATGGCCGCGACCGCGAACTGCCATTCGAAGCGGAACCAGATGTAGATCAGGATTGCGATCATGGCGATGACCACGGCGACCGTTCCGCCCGCGATCAGCTCGCTTGAGACCGTGGGTCCGACCACCTCGACGCGGCGATAATCGACCTGGTCTCCAAGCACCTGTTTGACCTTGGTGATGGAGTCCTGCTGTTCCTTTTCCGTCGGCTGGGCGGCGATGCGGATGAGTACATCGTTCGGCGCGCCAAATTCCTGGACTTGTACCTCACCGAGATTGAGCCCATGCACCTTGGCGCGGATATCGGCAAGGTTGGCGACGCTTTCCTTGGTCTGGATCTCTATGAGCGTGCCGCCCTGAAAATCGATGCCGAAGTTTAGGCCAACCTTCCACACGAGCAGAAGCGGTACCACCGTCAGCAGGGCCGATATGACCCAACTGATCGTGCGCAATCGGACAAAGCCGATCTTCGTATCCGGGGGGATAAAATGAATGCCTCTAAACATTGTGATTATCCCCTAAATCGGAATCAACGCAGGCCGCGTCCAGCGCAGCCAATAAGACACCATCAGCCGCGTCACGGTCACAGCGGTGAACATGGATGCGAGAATGCCGATGGTCAGCGTCACCGCAAATCCGCGCACCGGGCCCGAACCGAGCCAGAACAGGACGAGGGTCGAGATCAGCGTCGTCATGTTTGAGTCGATGATTGTGGACATCGCCCGGGTATAGCCAGCCTCGATCGAGGCCACCGGCGACTTTCCGGAGCGCATCTCCTCACGTATGCGTTCGTTGATGAGCACATTCGCGTCGACCGCGATACCCATCGTGAGCACGATGCCGGCGATACCAGGGAGGGTGAGTGTGGAGCCAATGAGCGAAAGCACGCCGAAGATGAGCGCGATGTTGACCACAAGCGCGATATTGGCGAATAGGCCGAACAGCCCGTAGGCAGCGAACATGAACAGCACCACGAGCAGCAAGCCGAGCAGCGTGGCCTTCTTGCCGGCGGCAATCGAGTCGGCGCCGAGGCTTGCTCCGACGGTGCGTTCCTCGATCACGGTGAGCTTGGCGGGAAGCGCGCCGGACCGCAGCAACACGGCGAGGTCGTTTGCCCCCTGCACGGTGAAATTGCCGCTGATCTGGCCCGACCCGCCGAGGATCGGCTCCCGAATGACTGGCGCCGAAATAACCCTGCCGTCGAGGATGATGGCGAAGGGCAATCCCACATTTTCTTGCGTCACCCTGCCGAAGCGCTTGGCGCCGGTGGCATCGAACCGGAAGGTGACAATCGGCTCGCCGGTGCGCTGGTCGAAGCCCGGCATTGCGTCAACCAGGTTCTCCCCACTCACTAGCGTCTGCTTCTTGATCACATAGGGTATTGGCGGCGTGCCCGTCGAATAGAGCAGGTCATCGTCGACTGGAACCTGCTTACTCTCCACTACCTGCTGGGCATTTGCGCCGGGATCGACCAGCCTGAATTCGAGCTTGCCGGTCTCACCGATGAGCTTCTTCAGCCGCTCGACGTCGCTGATGCCCGGAACCTGCACGAGCACGCGATTGCGGCCCTGACGCTGAATGCTCGGCTCGGTCGTGCCGAAGGCATCGACGCGGCGGCGGATGGTCTCAATCGAGGCCTGAATGGCCGACGTCATGCGCTGGGTTAGGCCTGCATCGGTGAGCTTGAGTACGACGCCGTTATCATCGCTGCGGCTGACATCGAGGTTGCGGACGCCCGACAGGGCAAACGTGCCCCCTACCGGCGCGGAAAGCTTGCGCAGATCGTCATAGGCCTTGTCGTAGTCCGTGCCTTCACGAATCTTCACCGACACGGTGCGGCTAGCGACATTTTGGGTCAGGTCGGTGTAGGAGATTCGATCCTTGCGCAGCGTCTCGCGCATGTCGTCGCGCAGCTTGTTGAGCCAGTCCTCGATCATCTCGTCCTCGTCGAGCTGATAGAGGAGATGGGCGCCGCCCTGGAGGTCGAGACCGAGATTGACCTGATGGTGGGGAAGCCAGCCCGGCATGGACTCCATGGTCGAGCGCGGAAAAGCATTGGGAAGCGCAAAGATGATGCCGGCAAGCACGATGCCAAGCACCAGAGTTACCTTCCATTGGGGAAAATGCAGCATTGCCGCTCATCGACTCCAGATTGGCTTGTGGGCCAAGCGCTTAGACCCGAGCAAAAATCACTTATCACTTTCCGTCGCTGCCTTCGCTTTTGGGCCGGCTTGAGCCTCACCCTTGCCCCGGACTTCCGAGACCGTACCGCGCACGATCTTGACCCTGACGCCCTCAGCGATCTCGACTTGCAATTCCTGATCATCGACCCTGGTCACCTTGCCGAGAATGCCTCCCGACGTGACCACGGTGTCGCCGCGCCGGATTGCGGCGATCATCACCTGATGCTCCTTCAACCGCTTCTGCTGCGGCCGGATCATTAGGAAATACATGATGCCGATGATTAGCACGGTCGGAACGATCAAGCTATTCAGCGCCTCGAAAGCGCTGCTTGGAGCGGCTTGAGCGTAAATGGCTTCCATCATTGCTCCTGTCCGGTGCTCGGCTTAAAGCTGCCCACCCTTGGCCCTTTCAAGGCCTTTTACCATTTGAGCGGACTGGCTTTTACGGAAAGTGCCGCGCGACTATAGCGGCCCGTCTCGGCTTTGCAACGGGCGCCAAGAGCCTTAAACCAAGGGGCTCAAGAACCGATTGGGGGCCTGATCGAGCGGATCACCAGCGCGCTTGAGCGCCTCGCCCCGTTGCCGCTACGCAAGCCCGACTTTAATCAAGGCCACGCCTTCAAGTGGCAGGCCGAGCCCAAGGTCTCTTTGCCGGTCGCCAACCCTAATCGCGTGCCGCTTCCCCTGGCTCAAGGGCATCGACCGCTTGCGCGACGTGCTGTTCGATAACACCGTCCGCTTCGCCTAAAGGCCTTCCCGCCAACAACGCGCTGAGGCGCGCGCGGTGTGGGTAAGAGCTCCCTGGTCAATGCACTGCACGCGGCCGTGAACCGCGAAGTTGATGGCAAGGCCGGCGATCTCAAGTTTGTAGAGAT
>DASPOV010000023.1:0-2881 GCA_035625815.1 Methyloceanibacter sp. | reverse complement strand
AACATGGCGAATGAACATGGTTATGACCTCGGCGCTGACGGCCGGTCTCACGACCATTAGCAGACCCGCAACCCCGAAAAGAATCGCGGCGTTTGGCAAACGCCGCCTTGGCTCGTTGTCACTCTGAGCGCACTCGGGGGCGGAGTAATCGCAGCGCAGTGAGTTCTGGCGGCCATCCGGATGTCCCGCCACCATGATCGTAGGCGGCCAAGGCGGTTCTCGGCGAAGGGAGGAAAGACCTCGCCGCCTCTTTGGACATAAAGGTCGCGAAGTTCGGCAGCGCTGAGTCCAGCCCCGAAGCCGTCCGCCAAGGTTCGAATCCTAGTCGCCCAGCCACTATTAGGTAGAGCTTGGAGGCCCGCCGCTCGCAGGCGACGCCGTCCACGACGCCTTCCCCCAGCAGTCCCTCTGGAATGCCTCCCGTTGCTCTGAGCCGCATCTGTTGGGCAGCGTAAAAGCATGAGTCGAAGGCGAAGAGGACGTAGGACTAACTCCACCTTGGGAGCGTCCGCGAGCCCGGTTTGACAAAGCCTTCGCTGCATGGAAGAGGCTTTGACCGTTTTCCGCGGACCGCGCATATAGCGCGCCTCCGCCTAGAGGGTCGGGCCCATGCTCTTGAACACGCGCCGCCGAATGCTCGGCCTGCTCGCCGCCGCGATCGGGACTACGCGCCTCGTTCCGTTCGTCCCGCGCGCATTCGCAGCCCATACGCCGGAATGCTTCGCGCTGAGGCCCTTCGGGGAGTGGAAGGGCGTGGCGACGAATACGCAAGCCGGCGCCCGCATCGGCCAGGTGACCTTCGCCAATCCCGACACCTGCGACCTCCGCGCGGACATTCAGGTGGCCGAAAGCTACGATGCCAAACTCGTCGTCTATGGCGATCCGGAAGGCACGCGGCTGCCCAAGACATTTCTCATTCGCACCGACAATCGCCTCATCGTGAAGAATGAAGACGGCACCACTGCCATCGATGAGCCGCTCTGCGGGGTGTGTACAGACATTCGCGACGACAAGGTGAGCATCGTCTTGCCGCTCGCCACAGGTGCGCTGTTCCGTGCGGCCCGATCCGTCGAGATGTCGGTGAAACTCGGCGACACCAATGAGTGCCGCTTCACGCTGAACTGCGAGGATTTGCGCAAGGCGCTCGACTGGGCCACGCAGCAAAAGGCGACCCTTGCGCAATCCTTCGAGGCACAAAAATGCACACCGCCGAGCCAAGGATGTTTTCTCACCACGGCCTGTTGCGAGGTGCTGGGCCTAGATGACGATTGCTTCGAGCTTCGCACGCTTCGCCGCTATCGCGACGAGGTGCTTGCCACCACGCCCGGGGGCTATGCTGCCATTGCCGCCTACTCTCTTCTTGCGCCGTCAATCCTTGAAGGGCTCCCGCAAAAAGCGCGCGTGACGCGGCTCTTGTCCGTCTATGCGCGGTTCATCCTGCCAAGCGCCATCGCGGCATGGTTTGGCTTCAACCGTCTTACCTATCGCCTCTACACCCGCTTGATGCATGAACTTGCGCGCGAGCTTGCCCCCAACGAGCGCCGGCCGCAGACATGGCTTGCCGGCCGATAATCCTTCCTCGCAAGTCGTTTGCACTGTAGCCGAGCAGCCACGTGTCAAGCCCTAAGCCCCGGCTTCGCCGCAATCAGGCCGAAGTGGCGCCCCAGTCCCGGTTTACGCTCGTATTCAACAAAAAGTGAACCTTTGCCCCGAGCGGGCGCGAAAGTCACAGACAAAAGCCGACAGGAGTTTGGTTGCCGGCTCGAGATGCAGGGGGGTGTCGATTTCATGCGTTGCCCGTCCACATTCTCGGCGGTTGAGGCGATTGGCGCCTTGCCAACAGCTCCGGCTCCTGCCGCGAAGGGGGGCAGGTATTATGGCGTCGCGCGTTGTGCGTATCCGATGGCCATTGGGATATTTCGCCGCTATCGGTTTGGTCGCGACTGGCTTCGCAACCCTGGGCACCGGCAAGGACCTGGATCCCAATTCGAATACAGACTGGCTCGGCGTGATCGCGGGCGACGAGGCCGGATCGGAAGCCGAGCTCGCGGCCGAGATGGCTGAGCTGTTCGCCTCAAGCGTGCCCTTCCGCGTAATCCCCGTCTCGGGCGATAGCGGGCTTCAGAATATTTCGCGACTCTTGAATGATCAGCACATCGACGTGGGCTTCGTCTCGACCGACGTCCTCGCCGATGTCAAGACGCAAAGATCCGTCCCAAATCTCGCCAATAAGCTTCAGGTGGTCGCGCGGTTTTGCCCCCAAGAGGGGCATGTGGTGACGCGGGCGGATATCAAGAGCCTTGCCGAACTCGCCGGCAAGAAAGTGAATTTCGGCCCAGCCGGCGGAAGCTCCGCGGTGACCGCAGCGATTCTGTTCCAGGCTCTCAACATCGAGGTCGAGCCACTCGCTCTCGATGGCCACACCGCTATCGAGCAGCTGACGCAAGGCGCGATCGCAGCCGCGGTGATCATCGGCGCCAAGCCCGCGTCTCTCATAGCTGCAATTCCGGCTGGCAGCGGCCTCCAACTTCTGCCCATCAAGTTCAGCGTGAGCCTGGAAGACGCTTATTTGCCGACGGGCTTTGACCATGACAACTATCCGAACCTGATCGAAATGGAGACTGAGATCCCGTCGGTCGCTACCGGCATGGTGCTGCTCGCTGCCGCGTCGAAGGACGACCAGGGCCCATGCCGACTGCGTTGCGCGCCTGGTCGACACGGTCTTCTCTCGCTTCGGCGAGCTCAAGAAGGACGGCCGGTAGCGCGCTTTTCTTGTCAGAGGGGGAAGCGGGGGGCGTGACGCCGGGCGGCAAGACCGCTCGGTTCAGTAACACGGAGTAAGACCATGGTGGGTTCCACCACACCCTGCCCGGTAGAGCCT
>DASPOV010000022.1:0-13115 GCA_035625815.1 Methyloceanibacter sp. | reverse complement strand
ACCCAGGATGCGACGGCCGGCCTTTTTTACGGCATGAATGCTGGTTTGAAGGTCAACCTTTTATGTCCTGCGGCGAGACGGCTATCATCGGTTCTCCGCAACCACTCTCATGGCATCGGCTTCTGCCGACGCCGGTTGGCTCCTGGGAAGACTAAAATGAGGGCCAAGCTGGCCTTATGAGCGGTGACTGGCAGAACGCACCCATGACCAACCGCATCCTCTACGTCGTCACCGAGGACTGGTACTTTCTCTCCCACCGCTTGCCCATGGCCCGCGCGGCTAAAGACGCAGGCTATGAGATCCATGTCGCGACGCGGCTAAATAGGGGCAAGGCCACCATCGAGGGCGAGGGCTTTATCCCTCACGCTTTGTCCTGGCAGCGTGGCAGCCTTTCACCAACGCACGCCCTCGCAGTCGTGATCGAGCTGCGCAGGTTGCTGCGCGAACTCAAGCCCGACATCCTCCACAACATCTCGCTGAAGCCGGTGCTGCTTGGCTCGATCGCGAGCCTCGGTCTTCCTTCCATTGCCCTGGTGAACAGCCTTACCGGACTCGGCACGCTCTTCGCCGGCAATCATCGAAAGAGCGAGCTCACCCGCCCGCTCGTCGTCGCTGCGCTCAAGACGCTGCTGGAGCGGTCCAACTGTCGGACCATCGTCCAGAACCCTGACGACCGGAGATTCGTGCTGGATCTCGGCGTGTCGGAAGAAAGCATCGATCTGATTCCAGGCTCGGGCGTCGACATCACCCACTTCACGCCGTCCCCTGAGCCTCCACCTCCCGTCACTGCAGCCTATGTCGGACGCATGCTCGCCGACAAAGGGGTTATGACGTTGATCCAGGCCTACTCGCTCGCCACCACGCGCGGGATCAAGCTTCAGCTCCTGCTCGCCGGCGATTGCGACCGGGAGAATCCTGGGTCGCTCGCGCCGGAGCAGCTCAGAGAGTTCGCCTCTGCCTTCGGTATTCATTGGCTCGGTTACGTCACCGACATTCGCGAAGTCTGGGCCAAGGCTCATATCGCAGTGCTTGCTTCACGCCGCGAAGGCTTGCCGAAAAGCCTGCTCGAAGCGGCGGCCTGTGGCCGGCCGATGATCGCGACCGACACGCCAGGCTGCCGGGAGATCGCCATTCGCGATGAGACGGCGCTCACCTTTCCGGTGGACGACGTACCTGCTCTAGCCGACGCCATGACGCGGATGGCCGGCGATGCAGAAATGCGCGCACGCTTCGGCAAGACGGCGCGAGAGCTGGTGGAGTCAAAGTTCTCCGCCTACGCCATTGGTAAGCAGACCGTCGCGCTCTACCAGTCGCTGAAGCGGTCCTAATCCGCCTTCAAGGCGCCATTGGTGCCGGAGGCGCGCATCATAGCGGCGATGCCTTTGGCGGTCTTGATGAGCGGGACCCAGCCGATGCCGCGCAGCTTCGCGGCGTCGATAACAAAGTTCCCCGACAACCGCTCCCACTCTGCTTCCTTGCCGAAGGTTGCCATCAGCCGCTTCACCGCTACCCTGGGTACGCGCATGAGATGCGGAGCGCGCCCAAGGCCTTCCCGCATGGCGGCGACGAGCTCCGCTACGCTGATCGGCTCGCTGTCGGCGGCAAGAAATGTCTCCCCTTCCGCTTCTCGTAAGGTGAGCAGGAGTTCGATGGCCGAAGCGAGGTTCTCAAGCGCCAAGAGCGAGCGCCGATTGTCGAGACTGCCGAAAGGAAGCGGCATAGGCGTCTGCACGAGCGTGGCGAGGCTCGCAATATTGCCTTTGACGCCCTTGCCATAGACGACTGCCGGACGGAGCACGGTGAAGGGAACGCCACTCTCTTTCAGCAAACGCTCGGCTGCGAGTTTGGAGCGGCCATAAGGATCGGTGGGCTTGGCCGCGTCCGTCTCCGTGATCACGTGATCAGCCGCGAGCCCCGCTTGGGCCCTAACCGACGACATTAGCACGAAGCGCTCGACCTGTCCCAGGGCGGCATGCGCAAGCTCGCCGACCGCATCGGCATTAATGCGCGTATAGGCCTCGTCCGGCAGCGTGCCCGGCGCGTGCGCGATGCCGGCGAGATGCACGACATGGGTCACGCCCTCGGTGAGCTTCAACCAGTTCGCGGGGCGGCCGAGATCGGGAAGCGCCACGCGCTCTACGCCGCTGCTCGCCGGTATTGCCTCAGGATTGCGCGCCGCGGCGCGCATCGCCCAGCCGCTTGCAGCTAGCGTGCGGACCAGATGCTTGCCGATAAAGCCCGACGCTCCAGTGATGAGCACTGTGCGCTTCAATGCGGTCACTTGTGACCGAGTCACTTGGCGCCTCGCGACAAAAGATATAGCACATAGCCGGTCGCGATCGCGCCGAGCCCGAGCAGCGAGACATCGCCGATCGTGGAGTGGACGATCATCGCTGCGACCGCGAGCGAAGCAAGCAGCAAGCCCAGCACAAAGATCCGTGCCGTCACTTGTGGCGCCGTCATGCCTGCGATCACTGCGCGCTGGTAGAAATGGGAGCGATGGGCGCTGAAAATATGCTCGCGTTTGAGCGCCCGACGGATGAGCGTGATCGTCGAATCGGCGATGGTGTAGAACGCCAGCAGGAGCGCCGAGGCGAGGTTGGTGCCGGCGACGAAGATCAGCATGAAGGCGAGCACGAGCCCGATCGGCAGGCTGCCGGCATCACCGAGAAACACCTGCGCCGGGGGCTTGTTGAACACGGCAAAGCCAAGCATGGCGCCGAGAAGGACGACTGCAAGAAAGCCGACGCTTGCCGGAACGGCGCCCATCACCTGAAGCACCGCCACGCCGAGCGTCATCGGCACTACCTGCGCTGCGGTGATCCAATCTAGCCCATCGAGAAAATTGACGGCGTTGACGAGCCAGACGGTGCCGAGCACGAGCAACGCTCGCTCCACCACCGGCGGAAGCAGACCGGGAAACAGTCGCAGGCCCTCAGGCAGGCTCATTACCGTGACGAGCGCGGCAAGCGTCTGGCCGAGAAAACGCCACGACACGGGCAGCGCCCGGGCGTCGTCGGCAAGCCCGAGCACGGTCAAGCCGCAAGCCGCGCCAAGCACCGGGATAAACGCCATCGCGCCCTCCGGCGCGCGCCACAAGAGCCAAGCCGCAGCGCAAATAATGAGCAGAGCGAGGATGACGGCGACGCCAGCCCCTTGTGGTGTTGCGACGCTGTGGGAGGAGCGCGCGTTGGGGTGGGCGAGGAGGTAGCGGACGAGCATCGGCTTCAAGAGGTGGATCAGCAAGCTCACCAGCGCCGCGGTTGACGCGACCACGGCAATCGTCAAGGCGAGTTGGCCCGCCAGCATCGTCTCAGTGCAGCGTGCGCGAGACCGGCTGCCACTCGTCCTTGACCGCGGCCGGATGCCCGGTGCTCCCCGGCATATAGCCTTCGACGGTGGCACGCAGCATATCTTGCAGATCGGCCTCGTCCTGCCGCTGGATCGCGTCCTCGAGGCGTTCCAGCGCTGCGACAAGATCTGCATAGGCAAGCACAGGCTCGCAATTCTTGAAGATGCGCGGGTGGCTCGTGCCAGTAGTGTTCTCGCCGATCAGAAGTTCCTCATAGAGCTTCTCGCCGCGCCTCAAGCCGATATATTCGATGGCGATGTCGCCTTCGGGGTTGTTGTCGTCGCGCACCTCAAGGCCCGAAAGGCGGATCATAGTGCGGGCGAGATCGTCGATCTTCACCGGGGTTCCCATGTCGAGCACGAAGACCTCGCCGCCGCTCGCCATGGCGCCGGCCTGAATCACAAGCTGAGCGGCTTCGGGGATCGACATGAAATAGCGGATTATCTCCGGATGCGTAACGGTGACCGGTCCTCCTGCCTGTATCTGATTGCGGAACCGCCGCACAACCGACCCGGATGAATCGAGCACATTGCCGAAGCGCACCATGGTGAAAATCGTGGCGCCGCCGCGCGGCTCTACCAGCCGTGGCTCGGCCAGCGCCTGCAGGATCAGCTCAGCAAGCCGCTTGCTCGCGCCCATAACATTTGTGGGGCGCACCGCCTTGTCGCTCGACACAAGCACGAAGCGTCCAACGCCCGCCTCCTTGGCGACCTCGGCCAGAGCCAATGTGCCCAAAGTATTGTTCTGCAAGCCGGTGAACGGGTTCATCTCGACGATGGGAACGTGCTTGTAGGCGGCGGCGTGGTAAATCACCTCCACATCGAAATTGCTAATGGTGCGGGCCACGAGCTTGCGGTCGAGCACCGAGCCGAGCACCGGGATGATCTTGGTGTCGGCGAGCGGCGGCGCGTCCGGCACCTTCGACCGCCGCCATTTAACCTCCTCGATCTCCATGTCGATCTCGTAAAGCGCGACCTCAGACAGCTCGAACAGCACGAGTGCCTTCGGCCCAAGCTCAAGAAGCTGGCGGGTAAGCTCGGACCCGATCGAGCCTCCGGCGCCCGTGATCATCACCACCTTGTCCTTCACATGGGCAGTGAGCAGCTCAAGCTCCGGTACCACAGCATCGCGGCCCAACAAATCCTCAACCTCTATGGGCCTGAGATCGCTCACCTCCACTCGGCCAGAGGCAATCTCCTCCAGCGCTGGGAGCGTCTTCACCACCACGGGGAAGGGCTCGAGAGCCTTGATCGCGGCTCGGCGCTCGCTGCGGAGCGCGGACGGCATGGCGAGCAGCACCTCTTTGACATGCTCGGTGGTGATCACCTTGCTGATCCTTCCAGACCGGAGCACCTTGACGCCGTGCACCACCTGGCCAGCAAGCGATGGATTATTGTCGATGAAGGCGACCACGTTGAACTGGCCTGTCTCGTTCAGCGCTTGGAGCAGCTGAATGCCGATGGTGCCGGCGCCATAGATGATCACGTTCTTTCGCTCATCGAAACTCACTGGCTTGTGCAGCGGCGCCGCCCGCAGCAGCAACGCGCCAGCCCATTGCCGGCTCAAACGAATGAGGCCCGCTGCGATAAGACCATAAATCACGACCACCGAGCGCGGATGGCCCTTGATGCCGGACATGAGCACGAGCAGGGCCCAGGCAAGCACGGCGATCACCACCGCCACATAGATGCGCGTAGTGCCGTCAGGCCCAATGAAGCGGGTGACGAGCTTGTACAGGCCCCGATTGTGAAAGGTGACGACCCCGATTAAGGGCGCCGCCGCCATCAACAGTACCATGCCGAAGGAATCCGGCACGTAAAAGCGGCTCAGGCGCAGCGAGTACGCGACCCACAGCGCGATCGTGAGCATGGCAATGTCGTTGACGATCAGGAGGCTTCGCTTGAGCCAGCGAGGCCGCTCGATGAGCCAGACGGCTGAACGCATGTGACGGGCCACCCCCGACCCGGCGCCTGTGGCCGGACCCCCAGTTGGTCTTGGCTTTTCGCTCTAAACAGTGCGCTGCACCATAGCCGATGCCTCCCACGAACGGCAAGCAATCAACGCGCCTCCATAACAGCAAAAAACTTGGCAGAAAATGCCCCGCTTTGGGCAGCCCTTTAAACGAGGAGCACCACATGCAGGCGCTTCGGCCCGTGCGCGCCCATGACGATCGTCTGCTCGATATCGGCGGTGCGCGATGGACCGCTGATTAGATTGACGGTCCGCGGGAATCTGCCCTCGCCATAAATCGCACGCAAACGGTCAAACGCTTCCTCGTAACTGCCGACCACATCGCCTGGGCGGATGAGAATGAAATGGGTCTCCGGCAGGAAGGCGAGGGTCGTCGGGTTGTCGGCCCCTGAAACGAGGAACAGCGTCCCGGTCTCCGCCGCCGCGACGACGGCTCGCGAGAGCGCAGCTCGATCCTCCGCCCTAGCGGGGCCGATGCGCCGCTGCAAGGCTGGCGCTGCGTCCCAGGGCAGCGACCCGAGTGTTAGATCGCTTCCCATGCGTAAGGTAAAGGGCAGGTCATGGGCGCGCAGGTCTTCGGCCATGGCGCGGGCGGCGTCCTCTGGCGTGCTCGCTCGCGTGACCTCAGCCCCCTGATTCACGAGCATCGTCGTCATGAGTTCGATCAACGCTTCGTGGTCGGCCTGCGCCAGCGCCGGGATCGTTCCGCGCTTGTGGCGGCGCAATCGGTCCTCGACCGCGACCTCGCGCGTACGGTCACGCCCGGTCACACCGAGTGCGTCTCGGATGCGCGACAGCACCACAAGGCGCCCTTGATTGGCCGCGCTCACGATTGGCCGCTCCTTTTCTGCTCTTGATAAAGCGCGTGGAACGTCTTGCCTTGCGATGCCGGCAAATCGCGAGTTCCCGTCCAGGCGCTTCCGAAGGGCAGGGAGCGAAAGCTTCCACGGCTCTTGACGAGTCGGGCCAAGAACGGCACGAGCCCGCTGCCGAGCGCGTGATAGAGGCGTGGGCGCTTAGCGGCAAAGGCCCACAATTTCAGGACAAGGCGCTGTGCCAAAGGCGGATCGCCGCGCTCGAAATCGCGCTCTCGCCATTTGCGCATTAGTGAGGGCAGCGGGATCGCCACGGGGCAGACTTCCTCGCAACGGCCGCAAAAGCTCGAAGCGTTAGTAAGATCTCGCGCGTGATCGATGCCGTAAAGCACCGGTGTCAGCACTGCCCCCATGGGTCCGGGATAGAGCGAGCCATAGGCGTGTCCCCCGATCGCCCCATAGACCGGGCAATGATTGAGGCAGGCCCCGCAGCGGATGCAGCGGAGAATGGCGCGGAAGTCGCCGCCGAGTATCTCGCTTCGCCCATTGTCGAGCAGCACGACGTGGTACTGGCTCGGCCCGTCGGGGTCGCCCAAACGCGCCGGTCCGGTCGCGAAGGTCGTGTAGGTGGTGATGTTTTGACCGGTGCCGGAGCGGGCAAGCAAGCGCAGCACGGTGCAGGCGTCTTCAGCGTCGGCACGAGCTTCTCGATCGAGGGGATGACGATATGCAGCCGTGGCAGCGTTTCGGTCAGATCGCCGTTTCCCTCATTGGTGACGACAAACGAGGATCCTGTCTCGGCGATGAGCAGGTTGGCGCCAGTGATGCCGACGTCGGCGGCGATAAACTTCGCCCGCAGCACGGCTCGGGCCTCGGCCACGAGGTTTTGCGCTGTGCCGAGGGGACGGTCTTGCGGTAAGTCGCGATGCGTGCGGACAAAATCCTTGGCGATCGACTCCTTGTTGAGGTGGATCACCGGAGCGATAATGTGGCTCGGAGCCTCCCCCCTGATCTGGCTGATGTGCTCGCCAAGATCGGTCTCAGCCACCTCGATGCCGGCTGCCTCGAGATGGGCGTTGAGGCCGATCTCCTCTGACACCATGGACTTGCCCTTGGTGACGAGGCGGGCGCCCGCGTCTCGGCAGAGCCGCAACACAATGCGGCGCGCATCGGCCGCGGTTGGCGCGAAGTGCACTTCGCCACCGCTCTCCACCACCTTCCGCTCATAAGCTTCGAGATAAAGATCGAGATGGGCGAGCGTATGGTCCCTGATGGCGCGCGCCTCGTCGCGGAGCTGGTCAAACTCGGGCAACTTCGATTTGGCAGCTGCGCGCTTGATGATGAAGCCCCGTTTGACGTTGAGCAGCGCCCGCTGGAGCTTTGCGTCGGCAAGCGCTCGCGCGGCGGTGTCCTTAAAGGAGGCGTCGGCCAATGCGGTTCACCCCGCCTTCCGGGCCTGGCAGAGCGCTGGCGCCTCGGTCATGCCGGCAAGCACTTCCGCAACGTGGCGGCATTCGACCGAGGAACCAATTCGGGACAGCTTGCCGGCAATATGCAGAAGGCAGCCGAGGTCGCCGGCGAGCAGACAAGCCCGCCGGACTTTGCGATGTTGCGGACCTTGACCTCGACAATGGCATTGGCGATGTCGGGATACTTTATCGAGAAGGCGCCGCCGAAGCCGCAGCAGACCTCAGTCTCCTCCATCTCGGAGAGCGCGAGCCCGTGCACACCTGCGAGCAGGCGCCGTGGGGCGTCGCGAACCTTGAGCTCACGCAGGTTTGAGCAGGAGTCGTGATAGGTGACAGTTACGCCGAACCACGCCTCGACCCTGTCGACGCCAAGCACCTCGACCAGGAAGCTCGTGAGTCCGAAGGTCTTGTCGGCAAGCATGCGTGCTCTCGGCGCGAAGGCCGGATCGTCCGCCAAGAGGTCCGGGTAGTGCACCTTGAGCATCCCGGCACAGGAGCCTGACGGGGCCACGACATAGTCGAAGCGCTCGAAGGTTTCGATTACCGCCCGCGCGAGCGCCTTGGCATCAGCCCGGTCGCCAGAATTATAAGCGGGCTGACCGCAACAAGTTTGGCTCTCAGGCACCTCGACTCTCGCGCCCGCGTCCTTAAGGAGCTTAATGGCGGCGAAGCCTATGCTTGGCCGAAAAAGGTCGACCAGGCACGTGACGAAGAGGCCAACCAGGGGGCTTTTTGTAGCTGCGTCTGTCGTCATTTTCGCCCCTGATGGTTAAAGCTCGGGTTGCTGGCAGGAGAGGGGCTGCCCCATGTACCATCGGCGGTCTGGCGTAAGAAGTCCGAAGTGGGCCAAAGTCAGGTCTAGGAGGGCACAGTGCGGAGTACTCAGGCAGCCATAGGCTTGGCGGCCGGTTTGCTGCTTGGTTTGGGCGCGGGACCCGGCGCTCTGGCGGAGCCCGTGCGCCTCGCCATGCCGGTCGTTTACGGCACACATCTGCCGGGGCTTGGCGAGCCGGCGGTACGACTTGCCAAGCTCGCGAGGCAGCTTTCCGGAGGCGCTATCGAGCTCGACCTCAAGGAGCCTGGGGACGGGACCCAGCCGCAAGAGATCCTCGACAAGGTTTCGCAAGGGAGTGTCGACGCTGGCTTCGCTACCGCAAGCTTCTGGGAAGCGAGGATTCCGGCCGCGGCGCTGTTCGGAGGCTTCCCCTTCGGGCCAGACGCCAAGGGCTATGTGGATTGGTTCTTCGCCGGCAATGGACGCAGGCTCTATCAGGAGATGTATGACCAGGCCGGGTTGAATGTGCATGTTATCCCTTGCGCCTTCGGCGGAGCCGAGGCCTCGGGCTGGTTCGCCAAGGAAATCCTCAAGCCCGACGAACTCAAGGGCCTGCGCATGCGCAGCTTCGGGCTCGTGGGCCGGGTGATGACGCATCTTGGCGCCACCACGGTGCTCGTACCAGGGGGTATGCTCGGCTATGCCTTCGACAAGCATCAGATTGATGCAGCAGAGTTTCTCACGCCCGCCGTCGACCAGCGCCAGCGCCTACAGGATCACGTCAAGCTCATCTATATACCTGGCTGGCACCAGCCCGAAACGGTGCTCGAGCTTCTCATCAATCATGATCGGTGGAACGCGCTTGACGATCAGCAGCAGACGGTGCTCGAGACTGCGTGCCGGGCAACGCTGCTTGCCACCCTCGCCGAAAGTCCGCGCCTGCAAGCGACCGCGCTCGAAGAGCTCGCCAAGGATGGGGTCCGCGTCGAGACATGGTCAGACGAGATGATGAAGGCGTTTCGCCGCGCCTGGGATGAAGTGGCCAAGGAGGAAGGAGACCGTGACGAGTTTTTCAGAACGGTCTTGGAGGACCTTGAGAAATTTCGCGCCGGGCAACCACGCCTCACACCCCCATCTACATCGTCGGCGCCTTGAACGCGAAGGGTACACTCGCGGCCGTTCGATCGGCCGCGAGTGGGTTCATATGCCAGGTGGCCCTCGTTACGGATTGGTCTTCAAATACGCAATGATGTCGGCCCGCTCATTGGCATCAGGAATTCCTTGGAACGCCAGAGCCATCGGGGAATCCGGAATCATCGCCTTGGGATCGGTGATCCACTTGTCGATATTCTCTTCCGTCCAAACGAAGCCGGAGTCTCCGAGTTTCTTCATTCCGGCGGAATACATGGTGTAGTCGGCGACGCTGGCTGCTTTGCGCCCGACAACGCCGTTCAGTTCGGGTCCCACCAGCGTCTTGGCGCCCGGGCCTATCTGATGGCAAATGCCACATTTGGCGAAGGCTGCCTTGCCCTTCTCGGCGTCACCGGCAGCAAAAGCCGTTCCACTCAAGGCGAAAAGCGCCCCGGCGCAGAACACAACACGCAATACCTTCCTCATTCTCATTACCTCCCTAAAGACTGATCCTTACAGAGTTCTGCCCCTGCCCCTGGTTGAATGATGACTGCGAGGAGTCTTCTTGTTCTCAATGGACTGAAAAATGTAACAGAAGCCGCGATTACGCGGGAAGCGCTGAGTTGCGGCATGATAACCGGCACAAACTCAAGAAGTTCCAGGGATTCAGGGCATATTGCCCGCGGCGGGTCCACATGCGAAACATGGGCATAGTTAAGAGGGACCAGATCCAAGTGCGGTTGGATGGGCCACGCTCCGTTGGAGCCCCAAGATGTCGCTACTCACGCTTCCTAAGCCCGATGAGGCGATTCTTGGCCGCCGTGACGAGATTATCCGGCAGCTTAGACAACTCGTGCCCAATGCGAGCCTAATTGTCGATCAGGAAGGACGCCGCACCTTCGAGACCGACGCGCTCACCGCCTATCGCTACATGCCGCTCGCCGTGGTGCTGCCCGGAAGTACTGAGGAGGTGAGCACGATCCTGCGCTACTGCCACGACAATAAGATCAAGGTGGTGCCACGCGGCGCCGGCACCTCGCTCTCCGGCGGAGCGCTCCCACTCGAGGACTCCATCGTGCTCGGCATCTCGCGCATGACGCGGGTACTCTCCATAGACGAGACCAACCGCGTCGCCCGTGTGGAAACCGGCATCACCAACCTCGCCATTACTAACGCCGCCGCGGTGCATGGCTACTTCTATGCGCCGGATCCGTCCAGCCAGCTCGCCTGCACGCTTGCCGGCAACATCGCCATGAATGCAGGGGGTGCCCACTGCTTGAAGTACGGGGTCACCACGAACAACCTGCTTGCGCTTCGCATCGTGCTGATGAATGGCGAGATCGTGGACATCGGCGGCGGCTATCTCGATGCGCCCGGCTACGACTTTCTTGGCCTGATCACGGGTTCTGAAGGTCAGTTCGGTGTCGTCACCGAGGCAATGGTGCGCCTGCTCAAGGCCCCGGAGGGCGCGCGGCCCATGCTGCTCGGCTTCGACTCCTGCGAAGCTGCCGGCGCTTGCGTGAGCGGCATCATCGCCGCCGGCATCGTGCCAGTGGCAATCGAATTTATGGACAAGCCCGCGATCCAGGTTTGCGAGAATTTCGCCGGCGCCGGCTACCCGCTTGACGTCGAAGCTATGCTCATCGTCGAGGTAGAAGGCTCCGACGACGAAATCGACAACCTGCTCGACACCATCGCCGAGGTCGCCGAGCGCTATGGCCCACGCGTCGTCCGGCCGAGCAAGAGCGCTGAGGAGAGCGCGTCCATCTGGAAGGGACGCAAAGCTGCCTTCGGCGCCATCGGCCAACTCTCCGATTATTATTGCATGGACGGGGTGATCCCGCTAACCAAGCTCCCCGACGCGCTCGCCGAGGTCGCCGAGATCTGTCGCCGCCATCGTTTCCGCGTGGTCAATATCTTCCATGCCGGCGACGGCAATTTGCATCCCTTGATCCTCTACAACGCTAACGATCGGGCGGAGCTTGAGCGCGCCGAGTTGTGCGGAGCTGAGATTCTCAAGCTCTGCGTCAAGCTCGGCGGTTGCCTCACCGGCGAACACGGTGTCGGCATCGAGAAGCGCGAGCTGATGCGCGTGCAGTTCACCGCCGCCGACATCGCCCAGCAAATGCGGGTCAAGACCGTGTTCGATCCGGACTGGCTGCTCAACCCCGCCAAGGTCTTTCCGCTGGAAGGGCGGGAGCGCCAGTGACGGGGAACCTCAGGCTCGGCTTCCACGCGCCGGCGACCGTGCGCGAGATCTCCGATCTCGTCGCTGAGGCTGCGCATGCGAAGATCCCGCTCGAGGTGAGGGGGCGAGGTTCCAAATATGAGGTGGGCTGTTATGTGCAGCCTGGCTCCGTGGTGAGCACCGAGCATCTCGTCGGCATTTCGCTTTACGAGCCGAGCGAGCTCGTGCTGTCAGCGGCGGCGGGAACACCGCTTGATGATATTCGCGGCATTCTCGCCGAGCACGGCCAGCAGCTCGCCTTCGAGCCGATCGATCTCGGGCCAGCGCTCGGAGCTCCGGCCGGGCAATCTTCGATCGGCGGCGTGTTTGCCACCAACCTCTCCGGTGCCCGTCGCATCCAGGCTGGCGCCGCGCGCGATCACCTCCTCGGGATCACTTGCGTGAACGGCTGGGGCGAGCCCTTCAAGTCTGGCGGCCGGGTCATGAAGAACGTCACCGGCTACGATCTCTGCAAGGCGGTCGCGGGGTCCTGGGGGACGCTCGCGGTGATGACCGAGGTAACCATGAAGGTGCTCCCAGCGGCAGCGGAAACACGCACGCTCCTCTGCTTCGGCCTCCCCGACCAGACCGCAGTCGATGTGATGTGCTTTTGCCTCGGCACGCCCTTCGAAATCTCGGGCACCGTGCATTTGCAGGCTCCGCTTGCCGCCCGTCTGTCCGACCCGGACATTGGCAAAGGAGGCGCCGCGGTCACGGCCATCAGGGTGGAGAATTTTCCGAGCTCGGCGCGCTACCGCGTCAGCCGCCTGAAGGAAAGGCTTGCCGCCTATTCTCCTGCCGTCGAGCTCGACACGACGCGTAGCCGCGCCTTCTGGGAGGAGATCAGGACCTTGCGCATGTTTGCCGGCTCCAATCGCCCGCTATGGCGCATCTCCACCATTCCATCCCGCGCGGCGAAGCTCGTCGCCATCATCGCGCGCACCCTCGACATCCGTGTCTCCTATGACTGGTCTGGCGGCCTGATCTGGCTCGAGACGCCGCTCACCTCGGACGCCGGCACCGTGGAGATCCGCCGCGCCATTGCCGAATTCGGCGGCCATGCCACGCTCATCCGCGCCGAGCGCGCGACCCGGGCTAGCGTCGAGGTGTTCCAACCGCTCGACCCGCCGCTCGCCACCCTCACCACGCGGCTGAAATCCGCCTTCGATCCCGCCGGCATTCTCAACGCTGGCCGCATGTATCCCGGAGTCTAGCTCGCCCATGCACACGAACTTCTCCGCCGAGCAGCTCCAGGATCCCACCATCGCCCGCGCCGATGCCATGCTTAGGCGCTGCGTCCATTGCGGCTTCTGCACCGCCACTTGCCCGACCTATGTGCTGCTTGGGGACGAGCGCGATTCGCCGCGCGGCCGGA
>DASPOV010000021.1:0-4201 GCA_035625815.1 Methyloceanibacter sp. | reverse complement strand
TGATAATCGGGATGGATATCCTTTTTCATGGCGTTTTGCTTGGAAATCGCGATGTTTACGTTGAGCGTGAGCCTATAATGGAAGTTCGGCACCGGCACAAGGCTGCGCCGGAAGGGCGCGAACCTTTGATCTTTCCGCAGGCGCCTTCCTTCCGTACATTTCCCCAAAACCCGAGGATGCCCCGCCCGTGAAAGCAAAGTCAAACGGCAAGGACTTTCACCCTTTTCGCGGCTCTGCTGCGACCGACGCGCGCCCGGAGGGGCGCGCGTCGCTGCGTCCGCTGATTGCGCTCAAGCCCTATCTCCTTTGCTACAGGGGCATGATCACGGCCGCACTCGTGGCGCTTATCGTCTCCGCGGCCGCCACGCTCGCCGTTCCGCTTGCCGTGCGACGCATGATCGACGTCGGCTTCAGCGGGATCGACCCTGGTCTCGTCGACAAATATTTCGCCACGCTGCTTGGGGTCGGGCTCATCCTCGCCCTCGCCAGCGCCGCCCGGTTCTATTGCGTGAACTGGCTCGGGGAGCGCGTGGTCGCCGATATCCGCACCGATATCTTCGAGCATCTCACCAGCCTCAGCCCCGCCTTCTACGAGACGGTGCATTCGGGCGAGGTAGTGTCGCGGCTTACCGCTGACACCACGCAGATCAAGGCGGCGGCGAGTACCACGATCTCTCAGGCCTTGCGCAATCTTGTGATCTTGGTGGGCGCTGTGGCCATGATGATCGTCACAAGCCGCAGACTTTCGCTGCTCGTGCTTATCGCCATACCGTTGATCGTGCTTCCGCTTTTTGCTTATGGGCGTGCGGTGCGGTCGCTCTCCCGTGAGGCGCAAGACAGCCTAGCGCACGCATCGGCCTATGCGAGCGAAAGCCTGAGCCAAGTGCGGGTGCTGCAAGCCTTCACCCATGAGCGAGCGGCAAGTGCACGTTTTGCAAGCGCCGTCGAGCGCGCTTTTGGTGCAGCAAAAGCGCGCACAAAGGCCCGCGCTGGACTTACCGCGCTTGCCATCTTTCTCGTCTTTGCCAGCGTGGTCGGCATCCTGTGGTATGGCGCTCAGGACGTGCTCGCAGGCACCATGACCGGCGGCCGGCTTGGACAGTTCGTCCTCTATGCGGTGCTCGCCGCAGCTGCCATGGGCGAACTCAGCGAAGTGTGGGGTGAGATCAACCAAGCAGTAGGTGCTGCCGAGCGGCTCGGCGAGCTGCTCGCGGTGCAGTCTGAGATCAAATCGCCATCGCGTCCGGTTTCCATGCCGGAACCTTCGCGCGGTGAGATAACCTTCCGCGATGTGTCGTTCCACTATCCTTCGCGGGCGTCTATCAGCGCGCTGAACGGCATATCGTTCCGCGTGAGGTCAGGTGATCGCGTAGCTATCGTCGGTCCTTCCGGCGCCGGCAAGACCACGATCTTCGCGCTGCTGCTCCGCTTCTACGACCCGCAACGGGGAACGGTGGCGATCGACGGCGTTTCGGTGAACGAGGCCAATATCCGCGAGCTCCGCTCACGCTTTGCCATCGTGCCGCAGGAGCCTACGCTGTTCGCCGACACGGTCGCCGCCAATATCGGCTACGGCATCGGCGAAGCGAGCAGGATCGAGATCGAGAAAGCGGCGCGGGCGGCGTTTGCCCATGACTTCATCGCCGCTCTTCCGCAAGGTTACGACACCATGCTGGCGGAGGGGGGCGTGACCCTTTCGGCTGGACAGCGCCAGCGCATCGCGATCGCGCGCGCTGTGTTGCGCGACGCCCCGATCCTGCTGCTCGACGAAGCGACGAGCGCGCTCGATTCGGAGAGCGAGACGCTTGTGCAGCGGGCGCTCGACTCCATCATGCAAGGCCGCACCACGCTGGTTATCGCGCATCGGCTTACCACGGTGACGCGCGCGGACCGCATCCTCGTCCTCGACCAGGGCCAATTGGTGGAGGAGGGGACGCATCAAAGCCTGCTCGGTAAAGGCGGGATCTATTCGCGCCTTGCCGAGTTGCAATTCGCGACCGACGCGGCTTGAACCGGCTCTAATGTTGAGAGAGATGCGCTGCGAGGCCGCTCAGCAGGGCGTCGTGCACGCCGGTTTCCTCCAGATGCCGGAGCGTCCTCATCACATATTCCACATTACCACCAGCCTGGCCCTTCCCGCCACGCACGATGCGGAGTTGCTCCTCGAAGGAGAGGGCGCCGGCATACTGGGCGTGACTGCGGTTGACGAGATATGTCAGCGCCTTTAGGGCGCGGCCGGTGCCGTCGAGCAAGCGTATGGGCCGCACCGCCTCGACATAAACATCGGTGACCTGCTCTCGTTCACGCAGGTACGCGACCGTGTCTTTCTCGGCGCCTGCCGCTACGCAGAAGGCGACGCCACGGCAGGCACCGCCGCGGTCAAGACCGAGCACGAGGCCAGGCTGCGCGTGGGAGCCGCGATGCACCACGGAATAGACGCAAAGCGCGCGATGGGCACCTTTGAGCAGCGCCGGGGTGGCCTCGCTGAACGGAAAGCCCGGCCGCCACATCAGCGAGCCATAGCCGAACACCCAGAGGGGCTCTGGTGGCGCCTCGCTCACCTAGCCCGCCTCAACGTCCCTGCTCGGGGCCCTGTCCGTGGCGCCGCCCAAAGTCTGGCTCGTCAGTCTCTTGACCCGCCTCGATGATGCCGCGGCGAATAGCGCGGGTGCGGGTGAAGAGCTCGAGCAGCGCGGTGCCGTCGTCCCAACGGATCATGCGCTGTAGCGCGGCGAGGTCCTCGGAGAAGCGGCCGAGCATTTCCAGCACCGCTTCCTTGTTGTTGAGGAACACGTCGCGCCACATCACGGGGTCTGAGGCGGCGATGCGGGTGAAGTCGCGGAAGCCGCCGGCTGAGAACTTGATCACCTCGGAGCGGGTCACCTGCTCGACATCGGCGGCCGTTCCCACGATGTTGAAGGCGATCAGATGCGGGATGTGGCTTGTGATGGCGAGCACGATGTCGTGGTGCTCTGGCGTCATGACCTCGACCGCGGAGCCGAGTCCGCGCCATAGCGCTGTAACCTTCTCGACCGCGGCGTCGCTGCTCCGCTCGCAAGGGGTGAGGATGCACCAGCGGCCCTCGAACAGTTCGGCGAAGCCGGCATCCGGCCCGGAATGCTCGGTGCCGGCGATCGGGTGTCCCGGAACGAAGGTGGCTTGCGTGGTAAGCACAGCTAGCACTTGACGGATCACCGCCGCCTTGACTGAGCCAACCTCGGTGAGAATGGCGCCTTCAGCCAGATGGGGCGCAACCGAAGCCACAGCATCGGCCGTCGCGCCAACCGGGACTGCGATGAGCACGAGCTCGGCACCCCTCACCGCGTCCGCCGGCGTGTTGGCGATCCGATTGCAGAAGGCGAGCTCCTTGGCCCGGGCGTGCACTTGCGGCGAAAGGTCATGGCCAATGACCTTGCGGGCGAGACCACGGGCCTTAACGCCGCGGGCGACCGAAGAGCCGATCAGCCCAAGCCCGACAATGGCGATCGTGTCGAAAAGAGGCTCGGTCATTGGCGGCGGGAGCCTGGAGCGCCCAGGAAGGCCTTAAGCGCATCGAGCACCACGAGATTTTCGTCCTCGGTGCCGACGGTCATACGCAGCGCATCGGGAAATCCGTATTCCTCGACCTTACGCAGGATGATCCGCCGCGACTGGAGGAACTTGTCGGCCTCGACCGCCGAATGGCCGTTGGCCTGTGGGAAATGCACGAGAAGGAAATTCGCGACGCTCGGCGTGATGGTGAGTCCGAGCTCCGACAAAGCCTCGGCCATGCGCCCCCGCCAAACCTCGTTGTGGTCCGCCGCGCGCGCCATACCGATGCGGTCCTCAAGCGCCGCGGCGCCAGCAGCAATGGCGGGACCCGAGACATTGAACGGACCCCTAATGCGGTTCAGCGCATCGGCCACGGCGTCCGGGCAGTACGCCCAGCCGATACGGAGCGAGGCAAGCCCATAGATCTTGGAGAAGGTGCGCGTCATCACCGTATTATGGGTCTTGGCCACAAGCTCGATCCCGGACTCGTAGTCGTTCGCGCGCACATATTCGGCATAGGCCGCATCGAGCACGAGCACGACGGTATCGGGAAGGCCGATGCGCAGGCGTTTGATCTCGTCGAGGGACAGATAAGTGCCGGTCGGGTTGTTAGGGTTGGCAAGGAATACCATGCGCGTAGCAGGGGTCACGCGCGAAAGAATCTCATCGA
>DASPOV010000020.1:0-7260 GCA_035625815.1 Methyloceanibacter sp. | reverse complement strand
GGCCGGCATACCTGGAACGCCCTGCAAATCGTAGGGGTTCAAGCGGGCGCGTTTGTGGATAGCCATCGTGCATTGTATGTAAGCAAGTCGTTGCATACAAGTTAAAGATTGGTAAGAACTATAAGCATTTTAAAATATTGGAGAAATGGTGCCCAGGGGCGGAATTGAACCACCGACACACGGATTTTCAGTCCGCTGCTCTACCAACTGAGCTACCTGGGCTTTGGGCACCCCCGACGCCGCGGGCCAAAAGCGCCAGCACTGCAAGGCCTTGGCTTATAGGAAATCGGCCTTCCCCTGTCGAGGGCGGCGGCACCAAATTCTCAATCCTCCGCCTCTTCGTCCCCCTTATGTGACGCCGGGCCGCCTGGCACGACGTAGCGGCCCGAGAACCACCGACCAAGGTCCACATCGGCGCAAGCCTTGCTGCAGAAAGGGCGATAGGTTTGCACGATCGGCTTGTCGCAGATCGGGCATTTCGGGCGCTTTGCGCTTTTCGTCCGCCCTGGCGTGCCCCGCTCAGATCTGGGCTTTGGCTTCACTCGGTCTCGATCTCGGCGAGGTTGGGCCAGAAGTAGCTCACGGGATAACCCTCGCCCTGCAGAAGCGTCACCACCTCGGTGAGGGGAAGGCCAACGACATTGGTATAGGAGCCAACGAGCTTCACCACGAAGCCGCCGGCGATGCCCTGAATGGCATAGGCCCCTGCCTTCCCCTTCCATTCGCCGCTCGCAATATAGTCGCGGATCTCGGCGTCGGAGAAATTGCGGAAGCGTATGCGGGTCTCGACCACGCGCTCTCGCTTGCGGTCATCTGGCGTGATCAGGCAGATGGCGCTATATACCCGATGGTTGCGGCCGCGCAGGCGTTCCAGCGTATCGATTGCTCGGTCGCCCTCCTCCGGCTTGCCGAGCATGCGCCGCCCCACGGCAACCGTGGTGTCGGCGGCGAGAATGAAGCACTTGGCATAATCAGGCTCGGCCCGCACGAGCGGCTTCGCGGCTTCCGCCTTGGCGCGGGCGAGCCGCTGCACGAGGTGGCGGGGCACCTCTCCTCGCGTCGGGGTCTCGTCGATGGTCACGGGCCTAAGTGCGTCGGGGATGATGCCCACCTGCTCGAGCAGGCCGAGCCTGCGGGGTGAGGCCGAAGCGAGCACAAGCCTCGGCCGGTGACCGCTCGCCTTCGACGCACGCGGCATCGCCGTGACCGTGCTCTTGGTGGGTCCAGCGTTCTCGCCACGCTCGGCGTTTCCACCGCCGAGCCTATTTGAAGCGGTATGTAATCCGTCCTTTAGTGAGATCATAGGGCGTCATCTCGACCAGTACCTTGTCGCCGGCAAGCACCCTGATCCGGTTCTTGCGCATCCGTCCCGCCGTGTGGGCGATGATCTCGTGATCGTTTTCGAGCTTCACCCTGAAGGTAGCGTTAGGAAGCAGCTCGGTCACTACCCCCGGAAATTCGAGCATTTCTTCCTTCGCCATAAGGCTCCTTCCGGCTTTCGTAAGTTGGCGGAGAATGGTCGCGGGACGAGGCAAAATCAAGGAGGATTACTGGGATATCTCGCTGCTCCTTCGACCGTCGCCCATGCCCCCACTCGAACTCCTCGTTCATTGGCGGTTCAGGTCACGGTGTTAGGATCTACTCTTTCATCAGGCTTGACGAAGCGGCCATGCCGGTCCTGGCGATGTGCGGCGGGCCGCGGCTGTTTCTGGCACGCAACAAAGTGGAGCAGTGAGAGCTGAACGCCAAGCTTCGCGAGTTTAAAAAAAAGACAGATCACTGTCGAGGAACGCGACTAGGTGGCCAAGCTCGTCGCGGAGAGCAAAGCGCGGAATGTGGATATCCAGATCTTCTACGTCGATTCAGCAGAGATCCTGCCACAGGCGCGGCCAAGCCTCGATGAGTTCGGCAAGGCCTTGAGCAATCCGAGGCTCGCGGGGCGGTACTTTCCTCATCGCCGGGGCACACCAACGCCAAGGGTAGAGACGCTCTGGCGCTGTCGCAACGGCGCGCGGATTCAGTCAAAGCCTCTGATCCAGACCTACCACGTCGATCGTGGGCCTCTTCGGCCATATGTTCGGCGAGGAGCAGCTCAAGAATAAGGGCGATCCTTTCACCGATGAGAACCGTCGTGTGCAGATCGTCAACGCGGGAGGCGCCGATGTGGAAGAAGGCAAGTCCGCGCCGGCGCCTCACTCAGAAGCACTTCCTAGCGAGACAGCGGCTTCCCTGGCGGCAGACGTCATCCTTTCCAGTGCAGGGCGCAGATCAGCGTGAACAGGCGCCTTGCGGTGGCGATGTCGATAAGGATCTTGCCCTTGAGCCGCTCCATCAGGAGCCGGCTACCTTCGTCGTGCAATCCCCGTCGCCCCATGTCCATAGCCTCGATGCGGGAGGCAGGCGCGGTCTTGATCGCCTGGTAGTAGCTTTCGCACATCAGGAAATAGTCCTTCACCAGACGGCGGAAGGGCGAGAGCGACAGCATCACATTGGCGATGGGAGCACGATTCTTGTCGCCAACGGCGAATACGAGGCGATTGTCGGCAAGCGACAGATGCAGCGTGTAGGGTCCGCCGTCATGGTTCTCGAGTGCGAAGGAATTGCGCTCGAGCAAATCGAAGATGGCGACCTCGCGCTCATGGTCGACGTCAGCAGAATTGCGACCGATCGAGCCAAAATCGAGCGTCACTTCGACCAGGCGTGCCTGCTCGGGTGAAAGCTCCTGCTGCTGTTGCCTCATGGCCTAATCCCGCACGTTCAGCCGGATCGCGACCGATCGGCGGTGGGCTTCGAGCCCTTCGGCGCGCGCAAGCGTCATGGCAGCAGGTCCGAGCGTGCTGAGGCTTATGGCGTCGAGCTTGAGGATCGAGGTGCGCTTCATGAAGTCAAGCACGCTAAGCCCCGAAGTGAAGCGGGCGCTCCGTGCCGTGGGGAGAACATGGCTTGGCCCTGCCACATAGTCGCCGATGGCCTCAGGTGTGTAGCAACCTAGGAACAGCGCGCCGGCATTGCGGATGCGCGCCGCCAAAGCCTCCGGGTCGGCAGTGGCAATCTCAAGATGCTCAGGCGCGAGGCGGTCGGCGAGCGCCAGTGCCTGATCAAGGCTGTCGACCACGATGATGGCACCCAAAGTCTCCCAGCTCGCCCGCGCCACGCTCGCGCGAGGGAGCGAGGCAAGTTCGGCCTCAACGGCGGCGGCGACGGCACGGCCGAATTGGGCGTCATCGGTGATCAGGATCGACTGTGCCGCGGGGTCATGCTCAGCCTGAGCGAGGAGATCGGCGGCAATCCAAGCGGGATCATTGTCCTTATCGGCGATCACCGCCACCTCCGAGGGACCAGCCACCATGTCGATGCCGACCTGGCCGAACACTTGGCGCTTGGCGGCGCCCACATAGGCATTGCCGGGCCCGACGATCTTGACGACGGGGGCCACCGTCTCGGTGCCATAGGCAAGGGCTGCGATCGCCTGAGCCCCGCCGATGCGATAGATCTCATTCACGCCGGCAAGCTCCGCCGCCACGAGCACAAGAGGATTGAGCTTTCCGTCGGGTGCCGGGACGGTCATGACGATTCGCTCCACCTGCGCAACTTTGGCAGGAATCGCGTTCATGAGCACCGAGCTCGGATAGCTCGCCGTGCCACCCGGCACGTAAAGCCCGACCGACTCCACCGGCGACCAGCGGAAACCGAGTGCGACGCCCTGGTCATCGACATAACAATCGCTGACCGGAACCTGGCGGCGGTGATGATCGAGAATGCGGTCGCGGGCGAGCTCGAGCGCCGCAAGCGTCTTAGCGTCAACTGTCCCGCGCGCGTCCGCCACCTCCGCAGGCGTCACCCGCACGCCGATTTTGCGCAGATCGACGCGGTCATAGCGCAAAGTGAGTTCGATCAGGCCCGCGTCCTTCTCCCGCCGCACGCGCTCGACGATGGCGGCGACCGCCTCATTGACATCCGCGGCGGATTCCCGCTTGGCCGCCAGAAGCGCGCCGAAGCGGGTCTCGAAGTCTGCCGCCCTCTGCTCGAGCCACAAGGCCATGATCTGCGAAAAACCTGAAGATCAGGAGCCCGCGGCCCCGGGCTCTCGGCCCGGATGTTGCGGTTTGGAGTGGGCGCGCCAGGCAGGTCCGAGATCGGTGAGCTCGGCTTCGATGCATTCGACATAAAGGCGGATCGAGGCATCGCCGGAGAAAGTCAGCGTCACATAGCCGCTCGGGTGGTTGCTCGCCTCGAAGCGAACGGCGAGCAGCGACAACGCTCGGTCCGAGGCGGAAGGCTTCAGTGACTTGATCTGGGCGCCAAGAACGCGGTCGAAGCGAAGGGCCGTTCGGCGTCGCTCATTTTCGTTGCCGGCAGCTTTTGTCGCCTTCTCCCAATTGAAGCGGTTGAGGATGGCAGCAAAGCGCTTCTGCGAAGGGACGTAAGCCATTTCGCCAACCCGCACGACCGCATCCTGCAGGTGCGACGACACGACCTCGAGGTCCTGTTCGTCGAGTGCAATCAGTCTCAGTTGGCCGTTGGCCATCGGGTCATCCTGGCTAGCGCCGCATTCCGCTCGCGGGAAGTGGAAGTGCGGTCTTCGTCATTCGTCGGCGCTAGGGCGTAGCATGCTCTAGGACGACGGGAAACCGGCAAAGTGTAGAAGGCCCCGCTAGCTCGAAAGCCGTTCGATATGCGCGCCGCATTGGCGCAGCTTCTCCTCGATGCGCTCGAAGCCCCGGTCGAGATGATAGACGCGGCCTATCATCGTTTCGCCTTGGGCAGCAAGCCCGGCGATGATCAAGGAGACCGACGCGCGCAAATCCGTGGCCATGACTTGCGCGCCGGTAAGCCCCTTGACGCCAGTGACCATGGCTGTGTCACCTTTTAGATCGATACGGGCGCCGAGCCGTGCTAACTCCTGCACATGCATGAAGCGATTCTCGAAAATCGTCTCCCGCACGGTGGAGGTGCCTTGCGCCATGCACATGAGCGCGATTAGCTGTGCCTGCAAATCGGTAGGGAAGCCCGGGAAGGGTTCGGTGTCGACAGCGACCGGGCGAAGACCGCCACCGTTCCTGGCCACTTTGAGGCCGGACGACGTCTCTTCGATCTCGACGCCACTCGAGCGCAAGAGGTCGAGTGCGCGTTCGAGAAGAGCGCCGCGGGTGCCTTGCAGGAAAACCTCGCCACCGGTCATGGCCGCAGCCATGGCATAGGTGCCAGTCTCGATGCGGTCGGGGAGCACCGTGTGCTCTGCGCCGTGAAGCCCTTCCACACCTTGCACCTCCAGTGTCGATTTGCCAATGCCTCCGATCTTTGCGCCCATCTTCTTGAGGCAGCTCGCAAGATCCGCGACTTCCGGCTCGCGCGCGGCGTTCTCGATCAGGGTTTCGCCGCGGGCAAGCACCGCCGCCATCAGCGCATTGTGGGTGGCGCCGACGGAGACTTTGGAGAGGGTGACCTTGGCGCCAGTCAAGCCCTTCGGCGCTTTGGCGATGACATAGCCGCCTTCGAGCTCAATCGAAGCACCGAGGGCCTCGAGCGTGGTTAGGTGCAAATCCACCGGACGCGTGCCGATAGCGCAACCGCCGGGGAGCGACACCTTGGCCTCCCCGCAGCGGGCCAACAGCGGCGCCAGCACCCAGAAGCTCGCCCGCATGCGCGACACCATTTCGTATGGCGCGGTGGTGTCCACGATCTCCGCCGCCTTGAGCTTAAAGGTCTGGCCATCGGTCGTGCTCTGGCCGACCTTCTTGCCGACCACGGTGATGTCCGCCCCGTGATTGCCGAGAATGCGGCCGAGCAGAGTAACGTCAGCGAGCCGGGGCACGTTTTTCAGCGTCAAGGTCTCGCGGGTGAGAAGGCTCGCGATCATTAAGGGCAATGCGGCGTTCTTTGCCCCGCTGATGGGGATCGTGCCCTTCAAGCGCTCGCCGCCAATGATGCGAATACGGTCCATGGCGTCCCTCCCTCGCCTTGAGCCCACTCGTGCGAAACCGCCTGATGACCGCAGGCTTCGCTTGAACCCCTTATCTTACCCGAAAAGTCTCAAAACTTTCCAAGTTCGTACTGAGGGCACAAGTTAGGCTTATTCCCCAGCGGCTAGGCGGCTGCCGGAGCCGATTTTCGCGGTCTAATCCCCGTCCCGGTCAGGCTTCCGCCGATCATTGCCCGCAGTTGCGGCAGCCTCGCGGCGGGCGCTGGCCTGGGCCTTCCGCTTGCCTAGATTGGCGCGGAGCGTCTCTTCCAAGCGGTCGCGACGGGTTTTAGGCCCCCTCAAGGTCCTTACGCCATCCCGCTGCCGGCCTCCGGTCATGACCAAGAGCTTACACCGGCGTCCCTTTAGAGTGAAATGCTAGGGGGCGAAGCTTGCGTGGGCTTGGCCGCTATGGCAGGGTCCGCGCGCGGGCGGCCGCAAACGCTGGTTTCCGGCGCCTGTTTAGCTGGCCCCCTGGCCGCCGTAGCTCAGTGGTAGAGCGCGTCATTGGTAATGACGAGGTCCTCAGTTCAATCCTGAGCGGCGGCACCATGAGAAATCAATAAGTTAGGCCAAATAGCCAAAATTTATGCCAGCTTTGTATTGCGGCATATTCGGGCTTGCCGTCTCTGCTTAGCGGGGAACTAAAATGCTTTACCTGATTACCAAAGCATTGATCTCTGGCGTAATCATCATGGCAGCGTCAGAAGTGGCAAAGCGTAGTCCAACTTATGGAGCGCTTCTTGTTTCTCTACCCTTGATCTCGATTTTAGCCATGATTTGGCTATGGCGAGATACTGGGGACAATGAACGGATCGCAGCTCTTTCAGAAGGAACCTTCTGGCTTGTGCTGCCCACGCTTCCGATGTTCCTGTCCCTCCCTGCTATGCTGAGAAGTGGTTTCGCCTTCTGGACCGCACTTGCGGCCTCATGTGCTCTTACCGGTGCCCTCTACTTGGTAGCTGTTTGGCTCTTGCCAAAGCTTGGAATCAGTATGTGACGTTGACACGCCTTTTGAGCGTGTCCCTTTAGCCCCGCGCTACCGACTCTCAAGAGCTGCTTGTAGCTCTTTCGCCCACTTCTGCGCATCGCCATTGGCCCAGAAGTGAACGAAGAATAGGCGTGCCTGCTCGTTCAACATATGACCGTCACCTCGATGCCGCTTTCACGCAAAGCGTGGATCAGGGGGTTGCATGATCTGGAGCTTCACCACCGAGAAGGCTTTGCTTATGGCTTGAGGCACTCACTGCTGATCATGTGTGAGCAGAATGGTATGAACGATGCCAGTTAGGAGCGCA
>DASPOV010000019.1:0-3216 GCA_035625815.1 Methyloceanibacter sp. | reverse complement strand
ACCTTGAGGCTTTTGTTCGCTGAACCGGACGATTTCGGCCAGCGACTCTTGGTCGAGCATGCTGGGGGCACCGAATCCTTTCGTCTGGCGCTTGTCGGCGCCTTTCAGGCCTCCAATGCCCTCGTTGCTGCCGGCCTGTGCATGGCGACTGGGACAAGCGCCGCGAAGGTGCTGCCGCTCCTCGCAAACTTGCGCGGCGCGCGGGGCCGCCTCGATCTCGCCGGTACTACTCGCACCGGCGCCGCTATCTTCATCGACTACGCCCACACCCCCGATGCTCTTGCCAAGGCGCTCGACGCATTGCGGCCTTACGTACGGAGCCGGCTCCTCGTCGTGTTCGGTTGCGGTGGCGACCGCGACAAAGGCAAGCGGCCCGAGATGGGAGCCGTGGCCGTTCAAAGGGCACAAGTCGCGATCGTCACCGACGACAATCCCCGGAGCGAAGAGCCTGCGGAGATTCGCCGCGAGATCCTCGTAGCGGCGCCAGGTGCGATCGAGGTCCCCGGACGTGCCCTCGCCGTGGCAAAAGCTATCGCCGATCTCAAACAGGGGGATATCTTGCTCATTGCCGGCAAGGGTCATGAAACCGGCCAGATCGTCAAAGGCACCGTCATTCCTTATTCTGACCATGACGCGGTTGATGCTGTGCTGAAGAGGGATACAAAGCGTGCCTAAGCCGCTCTGGACGTTGGGTGAGATGGTGGGGGCCGTGCGTGGCAAGAGTTCGATGCCGCCTCGCACGCCAGTGAGCGGGGTGTCCATCGACAGCCGGAGTCTTGCGCCCGACGAGGCCTTCATCGCGCTTCGCGGCTTCAACCGCGACGGACATCTGTTCGTCGCGGCGGCCCTTTCTCAAGGTGCCTCTTTCGCCATTGTCGAGCAGGTCTTCAAGGCGCCACGTGGCGAAAAGCGCTTGTTGCGCGTTGCCAACACCCTTGAGGCGCTGAACGATCTCGGCATCGCCGCAAGGGCGCGCGCCAAGGACGCCGTGGTGATCGCCGTCACCGGCAGCGTTGGCAAGACCGGCACCAAGGAGGCGCTGAAGCTTGCGCTCACCCCCTCAGGCCCGGTGCATGTCTCGTTGAAGTCCCATAACAATCACTGGGGCGTGCCGCTGTCGCTCGCCAATATGTGGCAGGCCACGAGCTTCGGTGTGTTCGAGGCCGGTATGAACCATGCGGGCGAGCTTAGCGAACTCACGCTATTGATTAGGCCGCATATCGCGATCGTCACCACCGTGGCGCCAGTGCATCTCGGCTTCTTCCGCTCCGTCGAGGCGATCGCGGACGCCAAGGCCGAGATTCTTGAAGGACTGGTGCCGGGCGGTACCGCCATCCTCAACCGCGACAATCCCTATTTCGAGCGACTCAGGCGCCACGCGCTGCAGCGAAAGGCGAAGGTGGTCAGCTTCGGTGAGACGCGCGGCGCCGACGCCAAAGCGTTGAGCGTCGAGGTTGGCCACGAAAGCTCCGACGTGAAGGCCGATATCCTCGGCGAGACGGTCAGCTATCGCATCGGCGCGCCAGGCATCCACCTCGTGCAGAATTCGCTTGCCGTGCTCGCGGCAGTGAAGCTCGCCAATGCCGATCTGAAGGCCGGCGCTCGCGCGCTTGCCAGTTGGCGCGCGCAGACTGGGCGCGGCGAACGCATCGTGATCGTCGGCGAGGGAGGGCGCGTCACCATCATCGATGAAAGCTACAACGCCAATCCGGCCTCCATGCGCGCGGCACTCGCCACCTTGGGGCTCACCCCGAGGGAAGAGTTCAAGCGCCGGGTCGCAGTGCTTGGGGACATGCTTGAGCTTGGGGGACTTGGGCCGAAGCTCCACCAGGAGCTTGCGGAGGTTATCGATGCGGCGGACGTGGACGTGGTCTATGCCTGCGGCGAGATGATGCGCGGACTTTACGATGCACTGCCGCCCCGCCGCCGCGGGGCTTATGCCAAGACCTCTGAGCAGCTTGCGCCGCTCCTCACCAAGGGAGTGGAGGCCGGAGATGTGGTGATGATCAAGGGCTCCTTCGGCAGCCGCATGACCCCGCTAGTTCAAGCGCTGCAACGTCATCTCGAGGCGCCCAGTGCCGCCGCCCAAGGCTGATCTCAAAGATTTCTAAGGTTTTTCCAGCTTAAATTGCGGCAAAACTTGGCTTCGGGGCGAATTCCCGATTTCCTCCGGGACGCTTTCGCCCTAAACGAGCCGCAGGGGGAAGACCGATGTTCTATTGGTTGAACGATCTCGCGGGCGAACTCAGCGTCTTTAATATCTTTCGCTACATCACGTTCCGCACTGGCGGTGCCTTGATCACGGCACTCCTGTTCGTGTTTCTGTTCGGGCCGACCATCATAAAGTCCTTGCGCATTCGCCAGGGCAAGGGACAGCCGATTCGCACCGACGGACCGGAGCGCCACCTGCTGCAAAAGCAGGGGACGCCGACGATGGGCGGTCTGATGATCCTGTCGGGAATCACCGTTGCCGCGCTGCTCTGGGGCAACCTGTACAATCCTTATGTCTGGGTGGTGCTCATCGTCACGCTCTTCTATGGCGCGGTCGGCCTCTACGACGATTATCTCAAGGTAACGAGGCAGTCGGCGCAAGGTTTCGGCGGGCGCATCAGGCTCGTGATCGAGACGGTGGTCGCCCTGATTGCCGCCTGGGTCATTGCCTCCGTCGGGCAGGCGCCTCTGTCAACCGCGCTCGCCATTCCCTTCTTCAAAAATGTGCTAATCGACCTCGGCTGGCTGTTCATCCCATTCGGCGCCTTCATCATTGTTGGCGCCAGCAATGCCGTGAATCTGACCGATGGGCTGGACGGCCTCGCCATCGTGCCGGTGATGATTGCCGCTGCTACATTCGGCTTCATCTCCTACTTCGTCGGCAATGCGCTGTTCGCCGAATATCTGCAGATCCATTTCGTGCAAGGAACCGGCGAGCTTGCCGTGATTTGCGGCGCGCTGGTCGGCGCAGGTCTCGGCTTCCTCTGGTTCAATGCTCCGCCCGCTCAGATCTTTATGGGGGATACCGGGTCGCTGGCGCTTGGCAGCGCCCTCGGCACCATCGCCGTCGCCACCAAGCATGAATTGGTGCTCGCCATTGTGGGCGGCCTCTTCGTGCTCGAGGCGATTTCGGTGATTGTGCAGGTGGTGTCATTCCGTCTCACCGGCAAGCGCGTCTTCCGCATGGCCCCGCTGCATCATCATTATGAACAGAAAGGATGGGCT
>DASPOV010000018.1:0-3283 GCA_035625815.1 Methyloceanibacter sp. | reverse complement strand
CTTGCGAGGGGCATTGCGTGCTGCTCGTTCTCCTCATGATATCGCGAAGCATCTCCGCTGAGGCAGACGGGCGGGGCGGCATCACATCTTCTCGGCGGTTTATTTGCTGGCCCGGCATCTCAGCGACGGGTGAAACACAAGCCAAGATCAACCCGACCTGCGGTAGTCCGGCTTGAAGCTGTGGACAAGGCGCGCTTGGTCCCACAGCTCGAAGCCGTCGAAGTGCCCGGCCTGCTGACGGAAAATCGAGAAGGCCCTCTCGACAGCTTCAGCATCGCTTTCGGCTGTAATCACTTCTACGGCACGAAAGTGCCCACTTGCGACGAGATAACATCGCATCATCATCCCCTTGATCAGGCTTGAAGTGCCTGCCCCATTTATTTTTCTCTCGGTCAACATAAATTACCGCGGCTTTGCTTGCAGCATTAAATCACTTCACCCAGCAATAGAACTCTCGGGAAGAGGCGATCGCAATCAGTAATGAAGTGACTTGGTCTCGTCGATCAGACTGCCTCTTGCGGCGAGGCCTCATTCGAGAGCCCTCTCGCCGCACCCCAAAGCGCCGCTTGCGTTCGGTTGGACGCATGAATCTTCTGAAGAATGCGCTTGACGTGAACCTTCACGGTTGATTCGGCAATGGCGAGCGTATTGGCGATGGCCTTGTTCGACTGGCCATTCGTCAGGCATCGGAGAATGTCCATCTCCCGATTTGAGAGCCTCTCGAGCCCGTCGCCCCTGGCTGGGGGGCGCGACGACGGGGCGATGGCGAGGATCATCGTAGCCAGCTCGGACGGAAATACTTTCTCGCCCGCCCGCACCAGTCGAATCGATTCCTCCAACGCACCCGCTGAAATTTTCTTGAGAAGAAAACCACTTGCGCCGGCGGCGAAGTATTCGGACAAGAGCCCGAGATCGAGATCGGGCGCGAGGAGCACGATCTTGATGACGGGCGCCCAATCCCTCACGTCGCGTACCGAAACGATCTCATCGGTCGTATCCGATAAGTCGATCAGCAGCATCTCGGGGCTGCTGCGCTTGTCCTCGAGCTGTCGCCGTAGCTCCTTGGCATCGGCGGCCTCTTTGACCGGATTGAAACCCATCGCGTGCAGCAAGCTGGAAAGCCCCGCTCGAAAGAGCGGATGAGAGGCCAACACAGCCATAGCCGCCCCGTTCGCCATTATCGCCTCCACGAAAGGCGGATAGAGTTGGCAGTAGACAGCGCACGGCAACCAAAGCCCTGCTGAGACGCAAGAAGCGTGCCTAGTTAAGGAATATTAACCATATCAACGCACTGTCATTCGTGCTCGGGGCGATTTATGTAAAATTTCGCGACAATTCAAATAACGATTCGGATTTTATTGACGATCCTCGCGAAGAACATTCCTAATGCCGAGCCACTATTGAGATGTTTCAAGCATAGCTTCAAGCATAGCGCCCCAATTAAGCGTTTTCTCATGCCATCCTCTAAGAACTCGTGTCACAAGCGAGAGGCGCGCGTTCACGCTCCAAAGAAGCTTGCGATGCCGTTCAGATTTGGCTCGCGCACGGGATTCAGAGCGAGGCCATGATCGCCAGCCCGAGCAGGCGTTCGAGGGCCGCCGTATCCCGGATGAGATGCGCGCTCGGCCCCGCATGAGCAATCCGGCCGCGCTCCAGCACCAGCGCGCGCTCGGTGAGCTCGAGCGCGAAGCGAGCGTGCTGTTCGACCAAGATCAGCGCCATCCCCTCCTCCGCTTTCATGCGGGCGATCACGCGTGCCAGCTCCTCGACGCTCACCGGCGCTAGGCCTTCGAGCGGCTCATCCAAAAGGAGAAGAGCCGGATTGGTCATCAGCGCGCGAGCAATCGCCAGCATCTGCTGCTCGCCGCCGGAAAGGCGGTTGCCGCGCTGGTGTCGCCGCTCGGCGAGGCGCGGAAACAACTCGTAGACTCGCGGCAGGGTCCAGCGCCCCGGCCGCGCACTAACCGAGAGGTTCTCCTCGGCGGAGAGCGAAGGAAATATATCGCGTTCTTGTGCCACCCAGCCGATACCCAGCAGTGCCCGACGGTGTGCCGCAAGCGCCGCCACATCGTGGCCGCGCCAGCGCACCGCGCCCCCATGCATCCGCGTCAAGCCCATGATGGTGAGCAGCAGGCTCGTCTTGCCGACGCCGTTGCGGCCCAGGATCGCAAGGCTGCCACCCTCGTGGATCGCGAGCGATATCTCTTCCAGCACTACCGAGGGGCCGTAGCCCGCGCTTACGCGATCGAGCGAGAGGAGCGGGTCAGGCACGGATTTCAGTCCCCCCGAGATAGACCGCGCGCACCTCGGGGTCGCTCGCTATCTCCGCGGGCGGGCCTTCGGCCAAAATGCGGCCGCCCGCCATCACGATGATGCGGCTCGCGAAGCGGAAGACCAGATGCATGTCGTGCTCGATGAAGAGCACCGCAATCTCTCCGGGGAGCGCCGCGATCACCTCGAAGAGCTCGGCGCTCTCCGCGGCCGGGACGCCGGCCGCCGGCTCGTCCAGCAGCAGCACCTTGGGCCTGGTCGCGAGCGCCAGCGCGATTTCCAGGAGGCGCTGGCGCCCATAGGAAAGCTCGCGGGTCGGACGAACGCAATCGTCGGCGAGATTAAGGCGCCGCAGCAGCGTGTGCGCCTCGTCGATTGCTTCGCCGCAGGCGCTGAGCTTTCGACGCCAATTGGGGGCGAGCCCGACGCGCTCGGCAACCGCCAGGGTCACCGATTCGAGCGCGGTCAGTTCCGGGAACAACGCGTTGATCTGGAAGGTGCGCGCGAGGCCACGCTTGACGCGCCGGTCGGGATCAAGCCCGGTGATCTCGGCGCCGCCCAGATAGACGCGCCCGTGATCCGGCCGCACGATGCCGGTCAGCAGATTGATCAGCGTGGTCTTGCCCGCGCCGTTGGGCCCGATCAACGCGTAGCGCGCGCCTTCCGGCAAGGTGAAGCTCACGGCATCGGCGACGCGCAGCGAGCCGTAATTCTTCATGAGGGTATCCGCCCTAAGCGCCGGGACGCTCAAATCCCCCTCCCTACGCGAGCCCATAGCTTTGCCACGCCGCCGACGATGCCGCCGGGGATGAACAGCACCACCAAGATCAGCAGCAAGCCGATCCAGAAGAACCAGTACTGCGGATTCATATCGGCGAGTTGATCGCGCGCCACCATGAAGATGATCGCGCCGACGATGCCGCCATAGAGCCGCCCGGCGCCGCCCAGCACCAGGATGACCAGAATTTCCGCGGAGCGCTGAAAGCTGAGCGCGTCGAGCGCCACGAACTGG
>DASPOV010000017.1:0-2765 GCA_035625815.1 Methyloceanibacter sp. | reverse complement strand
CGCCCGATCTTCAGGCCGATATCCCCACAGTCTTGAGCGGCACGGCGTCCTGCGAGCGCAGATTTGCCGCGAACCTCGCCGAGTGCTACGAGGATGCTCTTTTTGTCTTGCCTGCCCATCTTGAGGCAGCCTCCACCATCTCATACGTACCCAGTCAAACCTGGCGTTGCTAGCGCCATTTAGAAGATAAAGCACTATCGTGACCAATTTTTAATCCAAAGTATTCCTCTCCCCCCGCACTTTGGGCCTATATTCGTCCCTTCGTGACCCATTTCGAGCCAAGCAGAACCCATGACCACACTTGCTTCCACGGAAACTCAGCTTCTTGACCGGATCGACGAGATCGGGGCCAAGATCCGCGACGTGCGCGAGACCACGGCCTCGACCATCTTCGGGCAGGATCGCGTCATCGAGCTTGCGCTCATCACGCTTATGTCCGGCGGCCATGCACTTCTCATCGGCGTCCCCGGCCTTGCCAAGACGAGCCTCGTGGAAACGCTCGGCGCCGTGCTTGGGCTCCAGAATAAGCGCATCCAATTCACCCCTGACTTGATGCCTTCCGACATCGTGGGCTCGGAAGTACTGGAAGAAGGCACCGGCGGCAAGCGCGGTTTTCGCTTCGTCAAGGGTCCAGTTTTTACCCAGCTTCTGATGGCCGACGAGATCAACCGCGCGAGCCCCAAGACCCAATCGGCACTGCTGCAAGCCATGCAGGAGCACCACGTCACCGTGGCCGGCGTGCGCCATGACGTGCCCCGTCCCTTTCATGTGCTCGCCACCCAAAACCCGCTCGAGCAGGAGGGCACCTATCCCCTCCCCGAAGCCCAGCTCGACCGCTTTCTCTTGCAGATCGACGTCTCCTATCCCGATGAGGCCGCCGAGCGGCGCATGCTGTTTGCGACCACGGGGCTGGAGGATCGCTCGCTGAAGACGATCCTGTCGGCCGATGAGCTAATGATGGCACAACGCTTAGTGCGCCAGCTGCCAGTCGGCGATCAGGTAGTCGACGCCATTCTCAAGCTCGTGCGCTCGGCGCGTCCAGGCACCGGCATCGCTCAGGAATTCGAGGACATGATTGCCTGGGGCCCGGGCCCCCGCGCAAGCCAGGCTTTGATGCTCGCGGTCCGCGCCAAGGCCATGATCGATGGGCGGCTCGCTCCCTCGGTGGACGACGTGATCGAGCTTGCCGAGCCTGTGCTCAAGCACCGCATGGCGCTCACCTTCGCCGCCCGCGCCGAAGGCTTGCAGATGAGCGACCTAGTGTCGAAGCTCGTCGAGCCGCTGGGGTGATCCGAGCTTGGCCAAGCGCGAGGCGAAAGCATTACATCCATTTCCAGCCGAGGAGCCCGAGGCCCACGCTCTTGCCGGGCGTATGCCGGCGCTTCTCGTCGAGGCGCAACGGGTCGCCCATACCGTCGCGCATGGCAGCCACGGCCGCAGGCGCGCCGGACCGGGCGAGACTTTCTGGCAGTTTCGGCATTTCGACTACAACGACTCCCGCGCGGGCATCGACTGGCGGCGCTCGGCGAGCTCCGATCATCTCTTCGTGCGTGAACGCGAATGGGAGGCAGCGCATACGGTATGGCTCTGGGTCGACCTGTCGCCCTCCATGCAGTTTCGCTCGCACATGTCGAAGACGCTTAAAGAGAGCCGCGCCGTAGTGTTGGCGCTCGCGCTTGCCGAGCTCCTCACCCGCGGTGGCGAGCGCGTTGGCGTTCTCGGCGGCGTGGCATACACAGGCCGCAACGCAGCCCGTCGTGTTGCCGAGGTCCTGGTCGGGGATGCGGGCAAGGCAACGAGCCTGCCGGCGCCCGCAAGATTGAGACGATTCTCCGAGTGCCTCTTGTTCAGCGATTTTCTCGAGCCCGTGGAGGAGACCGCCGCGTGCATCGAGGCCATCGCCGCGCAAGGCGTTCGCGGCCATCTCGTGCAGATTCTGGATCCCGCCGAGGAGACGCTTCCCTATGAAGGCCGCATCGAATTCGCTGCGAGCGAAGGCCGGGATCGCGTGATCGCCGGCCGCGCCGAAACCTTGCGCCAGCGTTACCAGGAGCGGCTCAACAGCCACCGCAACGCCCTTGCCGCGGAGACGAGACGCCTCAACTGGTCGCTCCTTGTCCACCATACCGACAGGCCGGCCGAGGAAGTCGTGCTCGCGATCCACAACCGTCTGGCAGGGCTTGAGCGCGACTACCGCTTCCGTCCGTCGGTTCCCCTGGCCGCCGGCGAGGCTGAGGCGAGATCTCAAGCATGATAACCTTCGGCGCCATCGGCTTCCTCCAGCCCTGGCTCCTGCTTGGCCTTGCGACATTGCCCGCGATCTGGTGGCTGTTGCGACTCACGCCGCCAAGCCCGCAGCATGTGGTGTTCCCGCCGACGCGGCTGCTGAAGGACCTGAAATCAACGGAGGAGACACCCGCCCACAGCCCCTGGTGGCTTACGGCGCTGAGAATGCTGCTTGCGGCGCTCATCGTGCTCACGCTCGCCCGTCCCGTGCTGAACCCAGACCGGGAGAGCTTCGCCGGAACCGGCCCGCTCTTGCTCGTTGTGGACAATGGCTGGGCGTCGGCCGCTCGTTGGCCTGAGCGGCGGGAGGCGATCGACGAAGAGATTGACCGCGCCATGCGCAATGGCAGGACCGTAGTGGTGGCGCCGTCCGCCCCTGGCGACCCGCTCATTGGCCCGATCGCCGCCGAGCAGGCGCGCGAGCGCGCGATGGGGCTTGTGCCCCAGCCTTACGCGCCTGACCGCAAGGCGCTTGCCGA
>DASPOV010000016.1:0-4083 GCA_035625815.1 Methyloceanibacter sp. | reverse complement strand
ACAATGGCGACTTCGATGACGAGATCGTAGAAATTGCGCGGACGTAGCCGCGGCAGCATCGACATCTGCGCGCGGGACTCGATTTGGAACACGCCGACGGTGTCGGCCTTGCAGATCATGTCATAGACGGCTTCATCGCCCTGCGGGATGGTGGCCAATTCCTTGGTGATTCCGTAATGCTGTTTCAGAAGCTCGAAGGCCTTGCGGATACAGGTCAGCATGCCGAGCGCTAGCACATCGATCTTGAGGAGGCCGAGCGCGTCGAGATCGTCCTTGTTCCACTCGATCATGGTGCGCTCTTCCATGGCGGCGTTGCCGATCGGCACGACGCTGTCGAGCCGGCCCTTGGTGATGACAAAACCGCCCGTGTGCTGACTTAAATGCCGCGGGAATCCGATCAATGTCCCTGCCAGATTGAGCGCGAGCTGCAAGGTCCGATCGGAGGGATCAAGGCCGATCTCCCTTAAATGCGCGGCTGGAATTCCTTGGCTGGACCAGCCCCAGACCGTGCCTGAGAGCGCGCCGATCATATCTTCCGAAAGGCCCAGCGCCTTGCCCACCTCGCGGATCGCGCTTTTGGCGCGGTAGGTGATCACGGTCGCGACAATGCCGGCTCGGTCGCGGCCATATTTGTTGTAGACATATTGCATCACCTCTTCGCGCCGCTCATGCTCGAAATCGACATCGATGTCGGGCGGCTCGCGGCGCTCAGCCGAGATGAAGCGCTCGAACAGCAGATCGATCTCGGCCGGGTTCACGGCCGTGATGCCGAGGCAATAGCAGACGGCGGAATTGGCGGCCGAGCCGCGGCCCTGGCAGAGGATTTTTTGCGACTTCGCAAAACGCACAATATCGAACACGGTCAAGAAATACCGCGCATAATCGAGCTGCTCGATGAGTGTCAGCTCGTGTTCGATTTGCACTTTGACTTTGTCGGGCAGACCCTCGGGGTAACGCTCCGCCGCGCCTTCCCAGACCTGCGCAATCAAGGCCGCCTGCGGCGAGGCAAAAGGCTCGTAAGGTTCATCCGGGTAATCGTAGCGCAGCTCATCGAGCGAGAAACGGCAGCGGTTCGCGATTTCCAGGGTGCGCACGACAGCGTCTTCATAGCCGCGATAAAGGCGCGATATTTCGGCAGGGCTTTTCACATGGCGCTCGGCATTGGCCTCCAAGCGGTAGCCGGCCTCCGCAATCGTGCAGTGCTCGCGGATGCAGGTCAGCACATCCTGCAAGGCTTTGCGCGAAGGATCGTGATAGAGGCAATCGCCAGCCGCGACGAGCGGCGTCCGCAAGTCTTGCGCCAGGCTTCTCAGCGTTGCCAGCCGCCTTGCATCCTCGCCGTCGAAGAAGAGCGCGGCCCCAAGATAGACCGAACGCGGGAACTGTTTCGCGAGCGCTTTAAGGTGGCCAATGAATTCATCCGTGGGCTCATCGGCGCCCGGCAGAACGATGAAGATCTGTCCGTCGCCGAATTGCAAAACATCCCTGAGATAAAGATGGCATTCGGCTTTCAAGCCGCGCAGATTGCCGGTGGTGAGCAATTGGCACAGCCTGCCATAGGCGGCGCGCTCGGCGGGAAGGCAGGCGATTTCGACGCCGCTTTGCAGGACAAGCCGCACGCCCACAATGAAGCGGACATTATTCGCCTTGGCCACCTGATGGGCGCGCACCACGCCGGCCAGCGTATTGCGGTCGGTGAGCGCGATCGCAGCAAGACCTTGCGCCTGCGCGGCTGCTATGAGTTCCTCGGGATGCGATGCGCCGCGCAGGAAGCTGAAATTGCTCGCCGCCACAAGTTCTGCGTAGCCGCTCATGGGAACAGCCCATGTAAGAACCAGCGCGGCGTGTTGCCTTGGCTATAAAGCCCTTCGCGATAGAGCCAGAAGCGGCGGCCGGTCTCGTCCTCGATCCTGTAATAGTCGCGGGTGTTGTAATTCCCTTGTTTGTCGGGCCACCATTCCGGCGACAGGCGCTCAGGCCCCTCGGCCTTCGCGACGCGGAAGGTGATGCGCCGCCAGGTAAAGCGCCGCGGCGGATAATCCGGCGCCTCGGCGAGCACGGTCACCGGCTCCGCCTGCGGCAGCAGCAGAAGCGGCCTCTGGCGGCGGAGCCGCGGACACGATGAAGTTTTGTCCGAAACCGGCACGCTTGCGACCGCGCACTCCGGGATATGGCTTTCCTTGAAATCGAAGCGCGTGACAGCCTCGGCTCCGAGCCTCGCCGTCAGCCGGTCGAGCAGGCTCGCCAGCCCCTCCTCCTGTCCGGGATTTGACATGCTGCCATCGAGCTTCGGCTGCTGGCCGCTCATCCGCTCGGTCCGCCTTGCATAAAGCGAGGCGGCATCGAAGGCGAGGGCCTCATCGAACCGCCTTTCTACCTGCGTGAATTTCTCACGGAACAGCCGCAGCACATGATCGCTCTTATGGTTCGGCCTCGCGAGCGAGACGGAGATTTCGAACACGCCGCCTTGCGTGTCGTAGAAGCCGAGCGTGTAACGCCTGGCGCCCTTGCTGTGGCCTTCCAGTTGCGCGGTGACGTCCCTGGCAAGATGCTCCGTCGCATAGAGCAGGCTGTCGAGGGAGCTGACCGGCTCGGCGAAGTTCCGGTGCGCGGCGTAGATGGTTTCGGGCTGCAAGGGCGACAGGGGCTCGGCTTGTGTGCCGAGCGCCTGATCGAGACGCAAAAGCATGCCGGGGCCGAGCCGCGCCCGCAGCGCTTCGCGCGGCAGATCGAACAGCTGTCCAATCGTGCCGAGGCCGAGACGCTTGAGCAGCGTGCAGCTGCTTTCGTCAAGACGCAATCCCTTGACCGGCAAGGCCGCGATGAAGCGCGCCTCCTCGCCCTCCGGCACTACGATCCTGTTCGAGACCCCAAAACGCGCCAGCGCCCAGGCCGCACCCAGCGTACCCGCCATAGCGGCGTGCGCCGTGAAGCCCAGGCTGAAAAGTTTCTCAATGAGATCGCCCAGCAGCGGCCGCTCGCCGCCCAGGAGGTGGCAGGCGCCGGTCACGTCGAGCGCAATGCCATCGGCGCCGTCTGGCGCGGTCCAGGGCGTATAGCGGCGGCACCAAGCCGCAAGCCTTTTGAGGTCCTTCGCTTCGTCGCGCGGCACGGCCTCTTCGGTCTTAAGCGACGGCAACATCGCGCAGGCGTCCGTCAGCAGCATGCCCGGCGAAAGGCCCGCTGCCTCCACGGCCCGATTGACTGCGGCAAGCCGCCTGCCGCCCTTGCCGCTTTCGATGATGGCCAAAGGCTTTCGCTTCTCAAGCGGCTTGGTGAGCGCCTGGAGGCGTTCGCGCCGCTCCGTCCGCCAATAAGGGAGCCATACCGAAACGATCCGGCGCATGACAATCGATCTCCCATGCTGTGAACAGCGCACCCTGCCCGCGCTCCAGAAACGCGCTGAGCCGCGGTTTTCCCAAAAGCGCCGATCCGGGTGTCTTGAGTTCGGGGCAGCTCGGCAGCCGCGCGATGCGCCAGCGGCAGTGCGCAGCGGTGGCGCCGCCTTGGCCCCAATGCCGCAGCACGAAGACCGGGGCTGGCGAGCTTTCCGTGCGCAATTTAAGCCGGCGGCTCGCGGGAAAGCCGTATAGCTTCTCCTGCGCGCCGAGCGCGACGATCGAGGCTCTCGCTGCCTGGCTTGCCGCGATTTCTTCCGCGGCCCAGAGCAGATCCTTTTCAGCCCTGCCGCTGACTGTGATCAGGTCAGCGGCATCGAGACCAAAGACGTGCAGGCCGTGGCCATAAACAACGCCAAGCTCCTGCAGCGCATTCTTAAGCCTCAGCATGAAGACGGGCTTGCCCTTTTCGTGTGCCTGGCTCGCGGCCGAAAGCGAAAAAGCGAGCACGCTTGGCCAGTCTCCAGGCCCCTGCCCCAGACATTCGTGCAGCCCGGCTTTCAAGAGCCCGGCCGGGAAGGCCGATGGCGCCGCCGGCACGGTATTTTTCGGACTGAACCCGGCTTGGCCCGGCATCCCGAAGCGGCTGCGCAGCTTCTCGAAAACCTGTTGTCGGTGCAGGGATTTCATGGCTACTTTGTTCATGTTTTGTTCTAATCTAGCTAAGCCCCTGGCGCAAGTCAAG
>DASPOV010000015.1:0-2507 GCA_035625815.1 Methyloceanibacter sp. | reverse complement strand
TCCGGCGTGTTCATCGGCAAGCTCATGGCGCGAATAGGCGACTCGGCGGGCTAGATAGCCAGGATTTTGCCCCAATTTCCGGCGTTTTTGCTCAGATTTGCCAGCACGGCTCCGTGGCACTCCATCGAGGTTGCCGGTAGAATGGTAGGATCGTCCGCCTGGCATCGGGAACCAGGCACACTGTCATTGGGGGACATCATGAACTTCAGTTTGAGCGCACCGCGCAGGGGGACATTCCTCGTTTCCGCCATCATCGCCATACTCGTGGTCATCGGCATGGTCGTGCCACTGCCGTTCTTCACGAGCTACGCCCTTGGGCTGCTCCTGATTGCCTATCTGATCCTTGCCGCCGGCGTGCTGCTCGACAATCTCTAAGCCGCGTCCGCAGCAGGCGTTTGCCTCAGCGGACAGCCACGAAGGGCTCGTCTATGACGCCGTCTGCATCCGCGTCCTCGTCGTCGGAGAGATATGGCACGAGCGCCGCGAATAGATCGCGGCCGCGAACGGGCTTCGACACATAGCCGTCCATGCCTGCGGCGAGATAATCCTCGCGGTCGCATTTCATCGCGTGCGCGGTGAGCGCCACGATCGGAACCTCCGCTGCATCGCTGCCAAGCTTGCGAATGCGCTTGGTGGTCTCCACGCCGTCGAGCTCCGGCATCATGATGTCCATCAGCACGAGGTCGTAGCCCTTTGCCGTAAGCCGCGCGAGCGCCTCGCCGCCGTTCTCGACGAGGTCGTAAGTAAGCCCGAACTCCTCGAGATAGGCACCGATCAGCATCCGGTTCATGGCGTTGTCCTCCACCACAAGAACGTGACCGGTCAGCGTGCCGGTGCCCGGCGCATCCTTGAACGGGGTGGTCTCGCCCCGCTCGGTCGGGATGGTGAACCAGAACAGGCTCCCTTGGCCGAGCGCGCTCTCGCAGCCGATCTCGCCGCCCATCAGCTCGACTAGCCGCCGCGCGATGGAGAGACCGAGTCCGGTCCCGCCACAATCGCTCGCCTTGGTGCGGTCGCCCTGCACGTATGGTTGAAACAGTCGCTCCTTCTGAAACTCGCTGAAGCCTATTCCGGTATCGGTCACGTCGAAACGGAGCGTCAGCCGGCCATTGACCTCGCCAGCATTCGCATGCACATGCACCGCGCCGCTGGAAGTGAACTTCACTGCGTTGTCGGTGAGATTGGTCAGCACCTGCCGAACACGGGTCGCATCGCCCTTGATAAAGCGCGGACAACTCGTGCCCACATTGACGACGACTTTGAGGCCCTTCTCGCGCGCCTGCGCCTGGACTTCGCTTCCCACGCCCTTGATAATCTCATGCAGATCGAACACCGCGCTGTAGAGCTCGAAGCGGCCAGCCTCGAGCTTGGAGTAATCGAGGATGTCGTTGAGCACGGTAAGCAGGCTCTTCGCCGATTGTTGCAAGGTCTCGGCGTAGCGCTGCTGAGTGCCGTCGAGCGGACCGTTGAGCAAGAGCTCCGACATGGAGATCACCGTGCCCATAGCAGTGCGGAGTTCGTGGCTGACAACGGCGAGCAGCTCGGACTTGGCCCTGTCCGCGGCCTGCGCGCGCGCGCGCATCTGCCGCTCGGCGTCGACGGCCTCGACAAGGCTTTGGATCTGCGCAAAAAGATCGTCAGGCCCGAAATCTTCCAGTTGCATGGGTCCCGGTCCACCGTTTCCGACGTTCCGGCTACCATCCCAGAAACCATTTAAAAGTCGGCTAAAATTTGCGAAGGATTAAGTCAAACGTCGAGCGGTGGAGCGCCTACAACAAGAAGTTGCGCAGAATCGGGAATGACGCCGACAGGAAGGCCTGGTTGCGTTGACCAGCGCCTGCCCGCATCTCACGCGCGCGCGCCCTCGCCGGTGATCCGCCGCTTCGTAAACGGCCCAAGGGCTTCGAAGGGCTCGCTCGGGTCATCGTGGGACAACAATTTTCGATCGCGAGCGCCGACGCAATTTGGGGACGGGTGGTGGCGAGTGGTGCAGCCATTTCACCCGACAACGCTTTTTGCAGCGCCGGACAGAAATCTCCGCAAGGCCGGGCTCGCGCGCGGAAAGGTCGCCACTCTCCGCGCGCTCGCAGAGGCGATCGATCAGCGCACGCTTAAGATCGATGCGCTTAACCGAGCGACCGAAGAGGTGATTGATGCCAAGCTGACCGTAATCAAAGGCATCGGTCCGTGGACCGCTGACATCTACATCATGTTCTCGCTCGCCCGCGCGGACGCCCGGTCGCCAGACGCCCTGGCACTTCAACATGGGGCCAAGGACGCACTGTTGCTTGCGGAACGTCCGTCTCTTGTGCAGATGAACGAGGTTGCGGAAGCCCGGCATCCCTCGCGTGGCGTCGCCGCGCGGTTGCTCTGGTCCTATTATGCCTTGCGCTGGCGGCCCAATGCTGTGTTCCCGCGTGACCAAAGCGTTCAAGGATGCGTCTTAGCTCGGAATGATCGTCTGTTCCTGTTCCATGATAACCTCCAAAGATGTGGCCGAGGCGGTG
>DASPOV010000014.1:0-2971 GCA_035625815.1 Methyloceanibacter sp. | reverse complement strand
GCAAGAACCGCTATAGCGTTGTTGCCTATTACACCCGCGATCTCGTCTATGAACGGCTTGGTCCGGGCCTTCTGAAAGAGCTCGAAAGCAAGAGCCCGAAGAATGGAGACGGACACCGGCCGAGCCGTTTCCGTCAATGGCTGACGGACGATGTGGGGGATCCTCTCCTCGCCCAGCATTTGCACTCGCTCGTGATACTGCAGAGGCTCGCCCTTGCGAACGGGCACGGCTGGCATCGCTTGAGGATTCCGGCGAAGCCGCCCACCGATTCCGGAATTAATCCGCCCGGGGATTCCGGAGATAAGCCGCCCACCGATTCCGGAGTTATCCCGCCCGGGGGCGCCGGGGCTTGCTGGCTATAGGATGTGACTATTGTTTTGGTCGGCGGTCAATCCTCCTTTGCCAGTGCTGTCAGTGATAAGCACAGGCGTCTGGATTTGGCAGGCAAATGTCCAGTTTCTTGGTTTGGCGGGGATGCGTTTCTTCATCCCGGCGCGCCTCTTTTGAAGCGGCCTGCGCGCAGTGGCGGTCAAGGCCGGCGCCCCGCGCCGGCCGGCAGGGCTTGGCCTTGAGGGCCGCGAGCACGGGCCGATGCTGGATGGGCCGAGCATCCTCCGCTTGGGCAGCGCCATGGACCTCACTCCTTCTTTCCGGCCCGCGCGCGGTTTTTGCGGATGGTCTCGCCGTCGAGCTCGATGCGGTGGGCGTTGTGGACGATACGGTCGAGGATGGCGTCGGCGTAGGTGGGCTCGCCGATGAGGTCGTGCCATGCGTCCACCGGCGGCTGGCTGGTGATGATGGTGGAGCGGCGGCCGTAGCGCTCCTCGACGATCTCGAGGAGGTCCTGGCGCGCTGGAGCGTCGAGCGGCCCAAGGCCGAAGTCGTCCAGAATCAGGACATCGACCCGCGACAGCGTTTTGAGAAGCCGGGCGTGGCGGCCGTCGCCGCGGGCAAGCGCCAGATCGCCGAACAGCTTCGGCGCGCGCTGATAGAGAACAGAGCGGTTGTCGCGGCAAGCTTTATGGCCAAGCGCACAAGCCAACCACGACTTTCCGAGCCCGGTTTTTCCGCTGATGATCAAATTGTCATGGGCGCCGATCCAATCGCCGGCGATCAGCGTCTGGAACACGGCCCGGTCGAGCTTGCGGGGATGCTTGTAGTCGACATCCTCGACCACGGCCTGATGTCTCAGATTGGCGGACTTCAACCGCGACGCCAGCCGTTTGTCGCGCCGGTCGCTTGACTCGCGGTCCAGTAACAGGCCGAGCCCTTCGGTCAGGCTGAGGCCTGCGGCATCGCCCGAGGAAAGAAGCTCGCGCAAGGCCCTGGCCATGCCGGTAAGGCCCAGCTCCTCGAGCTGGGCGAGGGTTGGATGAGTGAGCATAAGACCTCTCAGTTGTAGTAGCGCGGGCCGCGGATGTTGGCGTGGAGGATCGCCGGGCCGTCCGCGGCGCGCTTGGCTGCGGCCTGGCGATCGAGCTTGTTGTCGAGAATGGAGCGGACCGAGCCGTAGCTGCGGGCGCCAATCTCAAGGGCCCGCAAGCAAGCCGCTTCGACGCGGTCGCGGCCGAAGGACTTGACGAGCCGGATAATGCCGAGGCAGGCGCGGAAGCCCTGCTCGGGATGGCGGCGTTCTTCCAGGATCAGCTCGCACAACGCGCCCGTCGAGCGGCCGATGGCCGAGGCCTCGCGACGGATGCGCTCGATGGACCAATCGGCGAAATGCCGGTGGCTCGACGGCATGTGCTCGGGCGTCGTCGTGTGGCGGCGGTTGCCGGAGTTGCGGATATGGGCGGCGATACGCTCGCCTTTGCGAAACACTTCCACCGTGCGCGCCGTGAGGCGCACGTCCAACTCGTCTTTGGCGAACCGGAAGGGAACGCTGTAGTAATGCTCCTCGACCTCCACATGATAGTCGAGCCCCGCGCGCCGAATCCGCCACTCGGCGTAAACGTAAGGCTCAACGGGCAGAGGCTTGAGCGCCGGCCGGTCGAGGTCTTCGAAGAGCTGCTGGCGGGTGACGCCAAGGCGGCGCAGCGGACGGCGCCCGTTGATATCGGCAAGCACCTCCTGAATAGCCTCATTCAACTCCGCGAGGCTGTAGAAGGTGCGGTGGCGCAGGCGGCCCAACAGATAGCGCTCGACGATCAGAACGCAGGCTTCAACCTTGGCCTTGTCGCGTGGTTTGCGCGGCCTTGCTGGTAAAACGCCAATATCGTAATGCTCGGCGAACGCGGCATAGGTCCGGTTGACTTGCGGATCGTAGAAGCAAGCCTTGACGATGGCTGCCTTGGGGTTGTCCGGCACAAGGAGCCGGGGAACGCCGCCGATCGCTTCCAGAGCGCGCACATGGGCAGCGATCCAGTCCGGGAGGCTTTGCGTCCAGGTCGCTTCGGCGTACGAGAAACTCGATGCGCCCAGCACCGCCACGAAAATCTGCGCCGGACGCCATTCGCCGGTGAGCCGGTTGACGATGACCGGGACGGTGTCGCCCGCGTAATCCACGAACAGCTTCTCGCCGGCGGCGTGGGTCTGGCGCATGACCACCGGCAGCTTGGCGGCGAAAGTCCTGTACAACTCGCAGAAGCGCGAATAGCGCAAGCCGTCCGGCTCCTGAGCGATGTACTCCTCCCACAGGATGGAGAGCGTTACGTGCTTGCGCTTCAGCTCGCGGTGGATGGAGGCCCAGTCCGGTTCCGCCCGCCGCGCCGGCCCTGGCTTGGCGCCGCCTTTGCCGTAAAGCCGCTCCTCAAGCTCACTATCGCTGAGCCCCTCGCGCAGGGGCCAACTTACGCCCGCTGCGCGGCATCGCCCGAGCGTCGCCCGCACTGTCGACGGCGCCTTGCCGGTCCGCCGCGCGACGTCCCGCACGGCCAGCTTCTCCACCGCTATCAATCGTAAAATCTCGCGCACCTGGCGCATCGCGATCCTCTCCGCTGGCATCGGTTCCCTCCTTGAACGGATCAAAGAG
>DASPOV010000013.1:0-4554 GCA_035625815.1 Methyloceanibacter sp. | reverse complement strand
GCGTATTCTGCCGGGCGCTTGCAGGACAAGGCCGGTGCGCGGGGGGGCTGCATAGGGGCCTCACGCAAGGCGTGCTCTCGGCGCTCGTCGCGGCCATGGCACCAGAGCATTGCGCGGCACCGCCTTCGGCCTCTTTGGTCTCATCAATGGGCTCGGGGCCTTGCGTGCGAGCGTGCTGGCCGGGGTCCTATGGGACGTGATCGGCCCAGGGGCGACTTTCGCGGCGGGCGCGGGCTTTGCCGCCGTTGCCTTGGTTGCCTTCCTTTTTTCGGGAAGCCGCAAGAAAGTCGCGTTGAGCCTTGAATCGGCGCTGTGGTTTTCTTTGTTCTAAGGTCGCGCCGTCGCCGCTAAAAGGGTCCATGATTAATACTGTCCGCTTCCGTAAGATGAATGGCCTCGGCAACGACTTCGTCGTCCTCGACGCGCGCGCCCGCCCGCTCCCGTTGGGTGCAGCCGGCGTTGCTGCCATCGCCGACCGGAAGCGCGGTATTGGCTGCGACCAGGTAATCGCGCTCGAACCCTCTGCCCACGCCGACGCCTTCATGCGCATCTGGAATGCAGACGGGGGAGAGGTGGGAGCTTGCGGCAACGCGGCGCGCTGCGTTGCCGCGCTTCTCTCCGCCGAGTGCGGCACGCCGGAGGTCAGTATCGAAACCGAAAGCAGGGTGCTGGGCGCGCTCCTGAACGAGGACGGCAGCGTGACCATTAACATGGGAAGCCCACGCTTCAATTGGGACGAGATCCCGCTAGGCGAGCCCTTCCATGATACACGGCGGATCGACCTGCCAATCGAGCTGGTCGGCGCTCCGGCGCTAAGCGCGCCCTCCGCAGTCAATATCGGCAATCCTCACTGCATTTTCTTCGTCAACGACGTGGAAGCGCACGACCTCGTCCGTTTCGGGCCGGCGCTCGAGCACCACAAGCTGTTTCCCGAGCGCGCCAATATCTCGCTCGCGCAAGTGACCGGGTCGGACAGCTTGCGCTTGCGCACCTGGGAGCGTGGTGCCGGGCTGACCAAGGCCTGCGGTACCGCCGCTTGCGCCGCCGCCGTGGCGGCTGTTCGGCGTGGGCTGACGGGTCGTAAGGTGAGGGTAACGCTGCCCGGCGGCGATCTTTTCATCGACTGGCGCGAGGATGATGACCATATCTTGATGACGGGGCCGTTCGCGCTCGATTATGAGGGCTCCCTACCGCCAGAGCTGCTCCAGGCGGCCCATGCGCCCTCAGGCTGAAAGGCTCAGTAGTTCGCCGCGTCGCAAGTTTCGTGTTAGAAGCCCCTGATGTCGGATATCGAAATCATCACCTTCGGCTGCAGGCTCAACGCCTATGAGTCGGAGGTGATGCGCAAGCATGCGCGAGATGTTGGCCTAGACGGTGCGGTGATCGTGAACACGTGCGCTGTCACGCAGGAAAGCGTGCGCCAGGCTCGGCAAGCCATCCGCAAGGCGCGCCGTGAGCGCCCCGATGCCAAGATCGTAATCACCGGCTGCGCCGCGCAGATCGATCCTGCCCGCTTCGCCGCCATGGCGGAGGTGGACCACGTCATCGGCAATCACGAGAAGACGCAAAGCGAGACATTCCAGGGCCTCCGTTGCGGCGACACTGAGCGGGTCAAGGTCAACGATATTATGTCGGTGAAGGAGACCGCCGGCCACCTGATTGAGGACTTCGGCACCCAGGCGCGGGCCTATGTGCAGATCCAGAATGGCTGCGACCACCGCTGCACTTTTTGCATCATTCCGTATGGCCGTGGGCCGTCGCGCTCAGTGCCGGCTGGCGAAGTCGTGGCGCAGGTGCGGACGCTAGTCGAGAACGGCTATGCCGAGATCGTGCTGACCGGCGTCGACATCACCGCCTATGGGGCGGACCTTCCTGGTGACGTGACGCTCGGCGCACTTGTGACGAAAGTGCTGAAGCTCGTGCCGCAGCTTAGGCGGCTGAGACTTTCTTCCATCGATTCGGTGGAAGCCGACGCTACGCTACTCAAGGCGATCGCCGAAGAGGAGCGGCTGATGTCGCATCTCCATCTGTCGCTGCAGGCCGGCCATGATCTCACGCTCAAGCGCATGAAGCGCCGCCATTCGCGGGCCCACGCGGTGAGCTTCTGCGAGCAGGTGCGCCGGCTTCGTCCCGACATGGTGTTCGGCGCCGACCTCATCGCCGGCTTCCCCACCGAGAGCGACGATATGTTCGCGGGCTCGCTCTCACTCGTGGATGATTGCGGGCTCACCTTCCTGCATGTCTTTCCCTTCTCAGCCCGGCCGGGGACGCCAGCCTCGCGCATGCGGCAGCTTAACGGCGCGGTGATCGCCGAGCGCGCCGCAGCGTTGCGGGAAAAGGGCGTCGAAGCATTGCAACGCCATCTCGTGAATGCGAAGGGGCGGCAGATTCAAGTGCTCATGGAGAGCGAGGGACGAGGCCGCGCCGGCGACTTCACGCCGGTGAAGATCGAGGCGCTCGAAGACGGATCGAAGTTATTCGACGCCGTGGTCATCGGGCATGATGGTAGTGCTCTGATCGCGAGGATGCGGGCGTGAGCGGCAGCGGGAAAAAGCCACAAGAGTCCGCTTCGGCGAACATCCCCAAGAAACAGGGCTGGCTCGCGCGGCTCGGTCAGGGGCTCGCCCGAACGTCCTCTGCGCTCGGCGATAATCTCACTTCGGTGTTGAGCCGAAGGAAGCTCGACGTGGAGACGCTGGACGAGCTCGAAGAAGCTCTGATCAAGGCGGATCTTGGGGTGGCTATGGCCTCGCGCATCAGATCGGCGCTTGCCTCGACCCGCCATGACCGCGTACTCGCGCCGCGAGGATTGCGCGAGGTGCTTGCCGCCGAGATCGCCAAGGTTCTCGCCCCCGTGGCCAAGCCCTTCGCGCTCAGCCCGAGCGCCCATCCCCATGTGATCCTGCTCGTCGGCGTAAACGGAACCGGCAAGACCACCACGGCGGCCAAGATGGCGCACCAGTTCATTCGCGTGGGCTCGACCGTCATGCTCGCCGCCGCTGACACCTACCGCGCCGCGGCCATCGATCAGTTGAAGGTGTGGGGTAAGCGCGTCGGTGCCGAGGTGGTGGCTAAGGATGTCGGCGCCGACGCGGCCGGCGTCGCCTATGAGGCGCTTGAACGCGCAAGCGCCGAGAAGCGCGACGTGCTTATCATCGACACGGCGGGTCGGCTACATAGCAAGGCCGATCTCATGGCTGAGCTTGCCAAGATCGTGCGTGTGCTCAAGAAGCTCGACGCTTCCGCGCCACATAGTGTGGTGCTCGTGCTCGACGCCACCACGGGGCAAAACGCGCTCAACCAGGTGCAGACCTTTCAGGAGATTGCCGGCGTCACGAGCTTGGTTGTGACCAAGCTGGACGGCACGGCGCGTGGCGGTATCTTGGTCGCCATTGCGGAGCGCTTCGGCTTGCCCGTAAACGGCATCGGGGTCGGGGAAGGCGTTGACGACTTGCAGCCCTTCGACGCCGAGGATTTCGCCCGCGCCATCGCCGGTCTGGATGCCAGGAATGCAGCGGCCGCCTGACGCAGCGCCTTCGGTGCAAACAGAAAGCAGGGAGTCGGGCTCAGCTCTTGCTGCCAAGCTCGCCATCGAGCTCGGGCCGCTCCTCGTGTTCTTCGGCGCCAATGCCGCCGCGGGCATCTATGTGGCGACGGCGACCTTCATGGCCGTGACGCTGATCGCACTCGGGGTTGCTTGGTGGCGCTACCACAAGGTGCCGGTGATGCCGCTTGTCAGCGGAGTCGTGGTGCTTGTGTTCGGCACGCTCACCCTCTATCTCCACGACGACACTTTCATCAAGCTGAAGCCCACCATCGTCTATCTGACCTTCGCCGCGTTCCTTGGGGTCGGCCTGCTGTTCAAGAAACCGGTGCTCGAGCTTCTGCTCGGCTCGGTGTTCAGCCTTACCGAACCAGGTTGGCGCAAGCTGACCGCGCGCTGGGCCCTCTTCTTCATCGCCATGGCGGTCTTGAACGAGATCGTCTGGCGCAACGCGTCGACGAACGCCTGGGTGAGCTTCAAGGCCTTCGGGTTTCTGCCGCTCACCTTCCTTTTCGCGCTGGCCCAGATGCCGCTGATGCAGCGTTATGATATTTCTAAAAAAATCCCTGAAAACCAGATAGAATAATCCCTTATCTGGCCTTAGGTTATCGTTAGCCCCAGAAACCACAAAGTGTAGCCAAGGCTACATGCGCTCGGACCGCACCGAGCGGCACTGCTCCTGATCTGCCATCAGTGGCAGAATGGCTCAATCCCAAGCCATTCCAGCAAGGCTAACCAAGGCCCGGAAACCCTCCCTAAGGCAGAGGCATCACCACAAGCTGGAGCACCATGATCCGGCCTAAGTCGTGCTTGGTGCTTGTGTTGCTCTGTGGTTCTGTGGCCTAAGTGCTTGTTTCAAATGTACATTCTGGGAGGCAAGTATATCACAAGTAAGCCGCGTGCTGTTGTGCAGCTTTAAGCTTGGCGGCTTTGCCCGCCCTACCTATTAATTGAAATATCAGCTCCCAGTTTGGAGCGCATCGGCGAGATTACCCAATACCACCTGCTGA
>DASPOV010000012.1:0-11269 GCA_035625815.1 Methyloceanibacter sp. | reverse complement strand
CAACAGCTTCATTGATCTTCCCCCCGCCACATTTTTTGCATGATGCACGCCGGCGCGAGGGGCGGCAACAGCCTGTCATTGCAAGACTCTTCCAAGCTTAATTTTTCGGCAATTGCAGCGGGGGGATAACCCATGGGATCTCGCTTGTTTTCGTCGTTGAGCCGCAAAGCTGTGCCGCTCGCTATGCTGATCCTCGCTGCAGCCTTGGCTTCACCGGCCGAAGCGGCTGCACCCAAGGTAGCGGGCAATCCATTCGACCAGCTAAAGGGTTATTGGCGGGGCGGCGGCACAGTGACGCCAACGAACGGCAAGGCCGAGAAGATGAGCTGCCGGGTGACTTACAACGTGGCCGGGACCAACGTGTCGCAGACCATGAACTGCGCGGGTACCGACTACAAAATCAACACGAACACGAAGCTGACCTACGAGGGTGGCAGGATTTCAGGCTCCTGGAATGAGAGCACCTATGACGCCAATGGCGGCGTGAGCGGGACGGCGAACGGCAATACCATTCATGCCCGCATCACCGGGGACCAGTTTTCCGGCCGCATGAGCATCAACATTTCCGGCAAGGGCCACTCGATCAACATCACCCAGTTCAACCAGGGCTCGGGCACCTATCGTCCGGTTGCCAGTGTGTCATTGCGCCGCTAGCCAGCGCTGCCACTCATTTGGCTGCTAACCGATGGGGCAAGCGCATGATGCGACTGTGCCGCATCGGTTAGCCGCCATCCTCTTCCAATCCCATCTCCCAGCTGGAGAATCAGCGAAAACGCCTCGATGGCCTTCGATCGGGTTCCGTTGCGGATGCGCCACAGATGGCTGAATAGTTTTCGCCACAATATGTGAAATTATGAAAGCCTCATTCCATCAACGCTAGCAGCCGGAAGAGGCTACCTACCGAGCGGTCATACAAATAAGCCATTGATTATGCAAGACAAATGATATCTCTGGCGGGAAACAGAGGCGGCAGAGACCCCGCCGATTGGCATTTCGGCAACAGTGCCCGGCAGTTTTGAGTCACCGATCTTGTCCAATGTTGAATGAGCGGCCACGGCTGCGTTAGCTTTTTATCACGACAACGGCGCGGCCGGGGGGCTAGTCGCCAGAAGCGTAAGAAAGACTGAAGCGATCTCCGATACTAGCGGCTTAGGAACAAAATGGGGGGGCGAGCCAGAGCCCATCAAAAAGGCAATGCCTTTGGAGTTCGGCTCGTTTCGCAGGGAAGACCGGCCCGGGACACCCGGGCCGGTTCTTTTTTCTGAAATCTACAGCCCAACGCGGGCAAGGGTTTGCTGGATAGGCGGAAGATAGGCCGAGCCGAATAGCCGCACATGCACGAGCGTCGGGTAGAGCTTGTAGAGAGCCGATCTGAGCTCGTGAAACCCAGGCTCCAAGGGCAGCAGCGCCTCGTAAGCCTCGAAAAAGGACGCCCCAAAGGTGCGGAACATGGTGGTGAAATGAGCTCGATTTCAGAGTGCCCCCAATAGATAGCGGGATCGATAAGCCCCGCAACTCTGTCGCCGCGCACGAGCACATTCCCGGTCCAAAGGTCGCCATGCAGAAGGCTTGGGGTGCGGGGCTCGACGAGATAGTCAGGAAGCCGCTCGGCAAGCGCTCGAGCCGGATGAGGAGCTTTGCCGGCAGCCGTCCCTCGGTTTTCGCCGCGCGCGCCATGGCAAGCAGCCGGTAATCCCGGAAGAAGGGAATCCATCGATCCGAGCGTGGGTTCGGCTGCGACAGCGGCCCAATCAGCGTGTCGCGCTCATAGCCGAAAAAGGGGCGAGGCGAGGCATGCAATGCGGCGAGCAGCTCTGCGGCATGGCGCTCGACGCCAGCGGTCATCCCACCGCTATCCGTCTCGATGAAGTCCATGACGAGAAGGTTCGGCTCCGAGAGGTGAACGGCTGGGACAGGGAGATCCGAATGGCGGGCGAGCTCACCGAGCATGTAGGCCTCGAGGTGAAGATCAGCGCGCGCGGTCTCTAGCCGTACCTTCACGGCGAGCCTGCGCCCGTCGGCGAGATCGGCCTTGAAGCCAATGAGTCCAAAGCCGACCGGCATCGACGCAAGCGCTGTTACGCGTGAGCCGAGCACCGTCTCCAGTCGCTCTTTCACTGTCGTGTTCCGCGGGCCCAATTCCATTAACGACGCCGGCGTCCTTTGTCACAAGCCTGAAACAAAATCACTTTAGGTCCAGATTTATTGCAATGAGAACGGACATCCATGACGCGCGGTACCCCGGGACGAAACGCTATCGCGCTCTCTTTGTCTCAGACTTGCATCTAGGCACGAAGGCCTGTAAGGCCGAAGCCTTTCTCAATTTTCTCCGAAGCAACGACGCCGAGCGCATCTACCTTGTTGGGGACATCGTTGACTTCTGGCGCATCAAGCGCGGGGCCTACTGGCCGCAAGCACACAACGACGTGTTGCAAAAGCTCCTACGCCGGGTGCGCAAGGGCAATGACCTTATCTTCATTCCCGGCAATCACGACGAACCCATGCGCGATTATTGCGGTGCGCGGTTCGGCGGCATCTCCATAGAGCGCAACGCCATTCACATGGGCGCCGACGGGAGGCGCTATCTCGTCATGCATGGGGATGAGTTCGACGTGGTGGTGCGCTACGCCAAATGGCTCGCGCTGTTCGGCGATTGGAGCTACACGCTTGCGCTCTGGGCCAACACCCATTTTAACGCTGTACGCTGCTGGTTTGGTATGCCCTACTGGTCGCTCTCGGCCTATCTCAAGCAGAAGGTGAAGCGGGCCGTGAATTATATCGGCGAGTTCGAGGCGGCTCTTGCCGCTGAAGCGCGCCGCCACGGCGCGCAAGGCGTGATCTGCGGGCACATCCATCATGCCGCCATGCGCCAGGTCGGCGACGTGCTCTACATCAACACCGGCGATTGGGTCGAAAGCTGCACCGCAGTGGCCGAGACCGAGGACGGGCTCTTCGAGATCATTCGCTGGACGCCCCATCCTTACGACACGAGTAGGGTCGAAGCCCCTGTCGAGGAGCTCGAGGCTGCCGCTTGATGCGCGTGCTTGTCGCGACCGACGCCTGGCATCCCCAGGTGAATGGGGTGGTCCGCACCTATGAACGTCTGGCCGTGGAGGCAAGCAAGCTTGGCTTCGAGATCACCTTCCTTGCACCGTCTGGCTTCCACACGCTCCCCTGTCCCACCTATCCGGAAATTCGCCTGGCGCTCGCTGGACCACGTGCGATTGCCGCGCGTATCGAGAAGGCGCGGCCTGACTTTATCCATATCGCCACTGAGGGACCCATCGGGCTGATGACGAGGCGCTACTGCCGCAAGACAAAGTGGCCGTTCACCACGAGTTATCACACCCGTTTCCCCGAGTATGTCTCGGCACGGCTGCCGGTATCTGAATCCTGGTGCTACGCGCTACAGCGGCGGTTCCATAACGGCGCCGCCGGCACTTTCGTTGCCACGCAATCGGTGGAGAACGACCTCAAGGCGCGCGGCTTCGAGCGGCTGATGCGATGGTCGCGAGGCGTGGACACTGAACTGTTCCAGCCGCGCAAGGTGCGCCGCTTCGGGAAAAAGCCGGTCTTCCTCTATGTCGGCCGTATGGCCGTGGAGAAGAACGTCAAGGCCTTCCTCGACGTCGATCTTCCCGGCCGCAAGGTACTGGTGGGGGGAGGCCCCCAGGCCGCCGAGCTCGCGCAGCGTTATCCCCATGCGCTATTCACCGGGCCGATGGAAGGAGAAGACCTCGCACTCGCCTACGCCTCTGCCGATGTCTTCGTATTTCCGAGCCTCACCGACACCTTCGGCCTCGTCCTGCTCGAAGCCTTGGCCAGCGGTCTGCCGGTTGCCGCCTTCCCGGCAAGCGGCCCGATGGACGTGCTCACCGAGCCAGGTGTTGGCGTCATGGATTGGGATCTCAGGGCCGCGGTTCTCCATGCGTTGACGCTTGATCGTCACGCAACCAGGGCGCATGCGCTCCGTTACAGCTGGGAAAATTCCGCCAAACAGTTCATCGACAACGTACTTGTCGCCCACCACACCCAGCTGTCGGAGCGGAAACGACGGGGGCGCCGCAAAAAAGAAAACGGCCCGATTGGGGGGAACCGGGCCGTTTCACTCTCATGCGTCAGTTTGAGGGACGCTTGGGGGATCTCGCGTCGCCCCAGAAATGGTTAAGGCATCCCTAAATTTCAAGAGCCCCCAGCCGAATTGCCCTGCCGATCCGCTAAGGCTCGGGTGGCGCTTGCAAAAAAAATTTCGAGCCCAAAGCATCTTGCCGCGCTTGTATTCCTTAGCCAACTTGTGTTCCTTATCCAGGCGGTTCCGGAGGATCGCGGCGCGGCCGCCCGAAGTGTGTACGCCGCGAGGCTCGTTCTCGGGCTGGTGACCCATCGCCTTCCGCCTCGCTACCGGAGCCTTGCGGGCGAGGCCTATGCAGTCCTGGTCGGCCCATCCAGGTTCAACCCCATAGCGCTGTCGGAGGTGGCAAGACCGTGCCGGAGACGTAGTCGAGGCCAGGGACGCGATCGCGGTCGAGCAGGAGCGGACCATCAAGATCGACCCAATCCGCGTCCTGCGCCAGCAGCAAGGCAGGAGCCATCGCGAGCGACGTCGCGACCATGCATCCCACCATGAGTTTCAACCCGAGCCTTCGTGCTTCGGCGGCGGTGGCGAGCGCCTCGGTGAGCCCGCCGGTCTTGTCCAGCTTGATATTCACGGCGTCATAGCAAGCGGCGGTTTCGCCAAGCGAAGCGCGGTCGTGAATCGACTCATCAGCGCAGACCGGAACCGCACGGACAATGTGCTGCAAGATTGTGTCATCGCCGGCGGGGAGGGGCTGTTCGACCAGTTCGACGCCGGCGCGCGCAGCCGCCGCGAGAAGACGCTCGAGGTCGGACGCGTGCCACGCCTCATTGACGTCGGCGATCAGTCTTGCCTGGGGCACGGCTTTGCGGATGGCAGCAAGCCGCTCCTCGTCGCCATCTCCGCCGAGCTTAAGCTTTAGCAGAGGATACCGCCCCGCCTCACGCGCGCGTCCCGCCATCTCATCAGCCGAGGCAAGGGAGATGGTGAACGCCGTCTCGACCGCGTGCAGCGGGGCGAGGCCAGCGAACTCCGCCGCGCTTCGTCCTGAGATCTTCGCGTCGAGGTCCCACAGCGCGCAGTCCAAAGCATTGCGCGCAGCACCTGGAGGCAGCAACGCTTGAAGTCCACCGCGGTCCAACCCTTGGGCCAGGGAGGCCGCGCAAGCTTCGATCACCTGCACCACATCCTCCACGCTCTCGCCGTAACGGGCGTAAGGGACGCATTCGCCTCTGCCTTGATGCGCGCCGTCACTGATCGCCGCCACCACCACGACGGCTTCATGCTTGACGCCCCGGGAAATGGCAAATCTACCCTGGATCGGCCAGCGCTCGACGCTGACGCTTAATTCTCTAGCCGGCCTCATGGAACTCTCCGGGCGGCAGCATAACGCCTTTCTTTCTCCGGCTTTTTCGTTCAAAAACAAGCCGCTTCCCGCGAAGCGTCAACTGCCGCACCACACCCAACGAGTCGAGCTAGACTCATGCTGAAACGCGACCACACGCTTAGTCTCTCCACGCAAGCCCGCGCCCCGGGCTTCCGCGTCGAGCTCAGAGGCACGACCTTCCGCCTAATCGCAAGCGGTGCCTGGACCGTCACCGAGGCCACCAAGCTCGACGCGGCGCTCAGGCGCCTCAGAGTGCCGATCCCGCCTACGCCGGAATTTACCGGCGAGATGGATATCGCAGCCATCGCCGAGATTGACACCGCCGGCGCTTGGCTCTTGCAGCGGACGGCGGCGGCGTGGGAGGGCGGTGGACTCCGTACCCGCTATGCCGGGGTGACTGAAAGCTTCCGCATCCTCATCGAAGAGGTAGAGCGGCGCGGCAGCGCGGAGCGCCCGAAGCTCGCGCAGACGGGCTCCGTCCAGCAGCTTGTAGGGGACGTAACCAAGGCGCTGACAGGTGCCTGGAGCGATGTCATCCAGCTCACGAGCTTCTTGGGGGAGGTCACGGCGGGGATCGGCCGCATGGTTGTGCAGCCCTGGCGCTTCCGCCCCAAATCCTTCGTCCACCATCTCGATCATGCCGGCTTGCGGGCCGTGCCGATCATCGCGCTGATTTGCTTCCTGATCGGCGCCGTCGTCATGCAGCAGGGCGTGGTACAGCTGAAGCCGTTCGGCGCCGAGCCTTTCGCCGTCAACATGGTCGCAATCCTGGCGCTCCGCGAAGTAGGCATCCTGCTCACCGCCATTATGGTGGCGGGCCGCTCCGGCTCGGCCTTCACCGCCGAGATCGGCTCGATGAAGATGCGCGAGGAGATCGATGCCATGCGCACTCTCGGCATCGATCCGATGGATACGCTCGTGCTTCCGCGTGTGCTTGCGCTCATCGTGGCGCTGCCGCTTCTGACCTTCCTCGGCGACATCACCGGGCTAATTGGAGGCGGGGTAATGGCCATGGCTGCGCTCGGGCTCGATTTCTCCACCTATATCGACAAACTTCATGAAGCCGTCGACATGCAGCATTTTATGGCTGGCATGATCAAGGCGCCCTTCGCCGCACTTATCATCGGCCTTGTCGGCTGCCTCGAAGGATTGAAGGTCGAGGGCAGCGCGGAGTCGCTCGGTACCCACGTGACCAGCGCCGTGGTCAAGGCGATCTTCCTGGTTATAATTCTGGACGCGGTGTTCGCCATGTTTCTTTCGGGGATCGGGGTGTGACGTTCGAGAACGGCCGAGAGGTCTTGATCCGGGTCCGCGGGCTCGCCAAGAGCTTTGGCGGCTACCAGATTTGGGATGGGCTCGATCTCGACGTCAATCGCGGCGAGATCCTCGCCATTGTCGGCGGCTCAGGCCAGGGCAAGTCGGTACTGCTTCGCGTCATCACCGGCTTGGTCAAGCCCGACATGGGTGAGGTCGAGCTTTTCGGCCACAACGCTAAGACCCTCACGGCGAAGGATCGCGTCGACATCGAGAGCCGCTGGGGCATTCTGTTTCAGGACGGCGCATTGTTCTCCTCGCTCACCGTGCTGCAGAACATCCAGGTGCCGATGCGAGAGCATCTTAAGCTACCGCAGGTCATGATGGACGACCTTGCCTTTCTCAAGCTCGCCATGGTGGGTCTGCCGCCTGAGGCCGCGCACAAATATCCCTCGGAACTGTCCGGCGGCATGCGCAAGCGCGCAGGTCTGGCAAGGGCACTTGCTCTCGACCCAGAGATCGTGTTCCTCGACGAGCCAACGGCCGGGCTCGATCCGATCGGTGCGTCGGATTTCGACCACCTGATTCACAAGCTGCAACAGACGCTTGGGCTAACGGTCTATATGGTAACCCACGATCTTGATACCATCTTCACGGTGTGCGAGAGGGTTGCGGTGCTGGCTGACAAACGCATCGTGCGGACTGGCTCGCCGATCGAACTGCAGCGCCACCCCAATCACCCCTGGATCGAGGAATATTTCTGTGGTGAGCGGGCACGCGCGGCGCAATCCGGCGAGCAACCGAGGCGGCTCGTGGTCTGAGGAACTCAACTCGTGGAAACCAAAGCCAACTATCTGATGATCGGCGGCTTCGTACTCGGAGTCCTCGCGCTCGCCTTCGTCTTCGTCTTCTGGATGACCAATCTCGCCGGCGGCGGCAAGCGCTACTACATCGTCTTCGATGGCTCGGTGGCGGGGCTGACCGCGGGCTCAAGCGTCGGCTTCAACGGCATCAAGGTCGGCGAGGTGCAGTCGCTCGCGCTCGATCCAGCTGACGCGCGCAAAGTCCAGGTGCTGATCAGCATCCATTCCGACACGCCGGTGCGGGAGAATTCCCGCGCGACGATGCAGTCCCTTGGCCTAACGGGCGGCACCGGGATCCAGATCACCGCGGGCACGCCTGATTCGCCGTTCCTTGTGGCGACGTCGGAGAACCCGATTCCGGTTATTGTGGCCGACCGTGGCCTTGGCCAGGGCCTATTCGATGCCGCGCCCGCCGTGATGAATAACGCCAATGCCTTGCTGCTCAGGCTCAATGATCTTGTCGCGGAGAACCAAGAATCGATCCACAAAACCCTCACCAATGTGGAGAACGTCACCACCATGCTGGATCAGCGCAAGGAAGAAATCGCCCAAACCATTACCGACGTCCATGCGGCAGCCCAATCCTTTAAGGATTTATCTGGAAAGCTCCAAGTATCGCTGGGAGATAAGCTTGACAGCCTGACACGCACCGCCAAGGACAGCCTCCAGGAATTCGGGAATTTCATGCGTGAGGGACGTCGCGCGGCGGCCACACTCAACAGTGTTCTTGAGAAATTCGAGGCTAATCCGAAGAGCTTTTTGCTTGGTGGAAGTCAAGTCCCGGAATACAATCCGCGTGGCAATTGACACACCCCGAGGGTGATAACGAGGGTGTGCAATAACAGGACAGGGGGCGATCGGACATGTCTCGGTCGGCACCGGTTTTTGCAACAGGCCTGATTTGCCTGGGGTTGGCCGGTTGCGCTTTGGCGCTCGGCGGCAACGCTGCACCCACGACCTATGACCTCATAGCGCCACGCTCCTTCGCGGCCACGCCAAAGGGCGCGAAATATCAGCTCGTGGTCAATGAGCCGACGTCGGTTCACGCGCTTGATACCGACCGCATTATGGTGCGCCCGCGCGCTGACCAGATCTCCTATTACAAGGGCGCGGCATGGAGCGACCGGCTGCCGCATCTTGTGCAGGTGCGCACCATCGAGACGCTGCAGAATTCAGGCGCGGTGAAGGCCGTGACCAGCAGCTCCGACCGCGTCGATGGCGACTATTCTCTCTCCATGGAGATCCGGTCCTTCCAGATTGATACCGCCAGCGGCAAGCCGGCGGCGGACGTCGACATCTTCGCCAAATTGATCAACAACAATTCGTCCAAGGTTGTCGCCTCCAAGGGCTTCAGCACGCGCGTGGCCTCGGCAAGCGACACGCCGGCAGCCGGCGTCGCCGCGCTGAACCAGGCCTTGACCGAGGTCCTGCAAGACACCTCGACCTGGGTCTCCGCGCGCCACTAACCTTCCGAAGCAATTCAACAACGCGCCAGTGGCTTGGAACGCCCCCACGCTGGAGGCCCATGACGAGTGTCGCAGAAGCAGAAGCTAGCGCAGGCGTCCGCTTGCATGGGCGAGCAGAAGATAGACGCGCCCCGTCTCCGAGGTCATGTAGTTCTGTAACATACGCCCTTCTGGGTCGGTCGGCTCGGCCTCACGCAGGAGTCGCTCGAAATCGCCAATATAGCGATCGACCGTGGCGCGGAAGTCGGCGTCGCGGCCATAGCGACGGCTGATCTCGTCGAACGTCGCTTGGCCGTCGTTGCTGTAGAGGTGGCGGCCTAGCACGTCGCGTTCGCCGGCGCGGAAGCGCTGCCACACCTCTGCCGCGGTGCGATGATCGATCGCGCGTGCGATCTCATCGAGTCGGAGACCGTGCGGCTGCGCGCCGCGCGGCGCATAGGGATCTGGCCGCTGCGGCGGATAACCGGCAGTGTCGGCATTGGTTAGGAGATCGCCGACCGACCATCCTTCGCGCCGCCGGTCTGGCTGACGGAACTCGACTTGTCCCAGCGGATTGGCGCGTTGCCCCTCATGGCCGGCAGGTCCGCGCCGCTCGCTCTGTGAGGCGCTAGAGAGCTGCTCTGCGAGGCCACCCGCGACTGCGCCGAGATCAGACCCCTCTTGCGGAGCAGCACCGACCGGGCGACCCCTCCCGTCGAACTGAGGCGGGAGCGGCGCATCGAATGCGTGCGCAGCGCGACCCTCGTCGCGCGGTGGGAGCGGCTCCCTCCGCGGGGGCAATTGCGGCTGCCGATACGGCTCTGCACCGCCTTGAATCTGCGGCCGCGTCAGCACCGGCGTGATCGCCTCGATTTCCTTGAGTTGATCGGCAAGTGCCTTGCGGATCGCCGCCGTGGCTTGTGCTGTTTGCTGCGGCAGGCCTTCCATGCGGCGCTGCATCTCCTGTCGCAACGAGTCGAGATCGGTCGCGGTCTTCTGCGCCGCATCGCGCATGCCGCGCGAGGCGGTGTCGAATTGCCCGCGCATCTGCTCAAGCTGCCGCCCAATCTGAGTGATGACTGTCTCAAAGCTCGACTTGAGATCGCCGACCGCGCGCGCGGTATGGGCTTGGGCCTCTTCGCGCAAACGCTCGATCTGGGACAGGGCCTGCTGCGCCTGGCCAGCGGTGTCGCGGGCAAGCGCGCTGCCAACCTGCTTGGCGCGGGTCTCGGCGCTGGACAGCGCATTCTCAACCATGCCGGCGTAGGACCGCATCATATTGTCGAGATCGGCGCCCTTAGTGTTGACCGCGTGCAGAAGCCCGATGATGGCCTGATGCCGGCTTTCCAGGATCGAGTCAATCTTGGTGTTCGACGAATCTAGCGCCTTGGCAGCAGTGAGGATCGCCTGTCCCTGGTTCTCGAAGCGCTGGGTCAGGTTGTGGATTTGCTCGAGCAGGCCGCTCGACACCTCGCGCAAGGCCTGCGTCTGCGCCGTGAGCACGCCAATTGCTTCCTTGGATTGCGCTCCGACCTGGTCTGCAGTCTGCTTGATCATAACCGAGTTGCTGGCGAGCAGCTCGTTGAGATGAGACGCCTGCCGGCCAAACGTGGCCTCGACGGCGCGCGCATGTTCGGCCAGCACGCGGTCGATCTCACCCGCGCGATGGCCGAAGGCATTGTCGATGGACAGCAAACGCTCGTTGAGCGAGGTGGTGACCTGTTGGGTACGGTCGGCAAGCGACTTGTCCATTGCCGCGGTCTGTTGACCGATCGCGAGCTCGACCGCCTTGCTGCGCTGGGCGAGCGAATTGGTGAAGGCTTCCGAGCGATCCGCAAGGGTGCGGTCGAGCGCGATCGCCCCCTGATTGATCGCCGAGGCAAAGGCATCCGTCCGGTCCTTGAGGGACTGACCGAGCAATGCCGCCTGATGAGTGAGGACGGCATTAAAGTCTTCGCCGTGGCCCTTGAGAGTCTTGTCGAGCGCCTCGGTCCTTTGGCCAATCGAGGTCGCCAAGAGTTCGATGCGATCCCTGAGCGACTTGTCGAGCGCCGCAGCGCCATGGCCGAGCGTGGTTGCCAGGGTCTCGGTGCGTTCCTTCAGTGTCCTGTCGAGTATCGCCGAGCCCTGGCCGATGAAGGTCGTGAGGTGCTCGGTGCGGTCTTTCAACGCCCTGTCGAGTGCAATGGCCTCCTCGCCGACAGAGGCGGCAAAGGCTTCCGTCCTGTCTTTAAGCAATCGGTCG
>DASPOV010000011.1:0-9212 GCA_035625815.1 Methyloceanibacter sp. | reverse complement strand
CCAGCCATCCCTCGCCGAGCTCGCAGACCGTCTGTGTCCCGGGATGAGGGGTGCGGCGCCTGAAATGCCAGTGGAACAAGTACGGGCTGCGTGGTTTGCCCCCGGTCCGTGGCCGCTGGCTGCCCAACAAAGTGTGGCGCTCCGTCAGTCCTCCTAATGGAGGACACGAGACTACGCAAACACGAGCGGCGCGGCAACTGCGAGCGATGCGTACTTCTCTACCGCCGCGCGGCGAAGAAACGCTTGAGCAGCTCGGCGGCGCGCGCCTCGCCGATACCGCCATAGACCTCAGGCGCGCGACGGCAGGTGGCGTGCGCAAACAAGCGCGGGCCGTGCTCGACGGCACCACCTTTCGGATCGGCGGCGCCGAAATAGAGCCTGCGGATACGGGCGAAGGAGATGGCGGCCGCGCACATGGCGCAAGGCTCGAGCGTGACGTAGAGGTCGCAAGCGGTCAGCCGCTCGCTGCCTCGCTTTGCGCAAGCCTCGCGGATCGCGAGCAGCTCCGCATGGGCCGTGGGATCGCGAAGCTCAAGCGTACGGTTGCCGGCGCGCCCCAGCACCTCGCCGATCGCGTTCACCACCACAGCGCCGATGGGGACCTCACCGGCGAGACCAGCAGTCTCGGCCTCTGCCAGCGCGAGATCCATGGGCCGCTTGCCTGGGCTCGCCACATCTGCAAGCTTTTCTCTCGTCATGGGGGCGACGTTGCGCGCAACGCGAAAGCAAGGTCAAGGGGCGAAGCCGGCGCCGTCGATGCGCATCGCCAAGGCCATCGCGCATGCCGGCCTATGCTCCCGGCGCGATGCCGAAAGATGGATCGGAGAGAGCCGGGTCGCGGTCAACGGCACGGTGCTAAACACCCCGGCCTATCTCGTCAATCCGGAAGACAAGATCACGGTCGACGGCAAGCCCCTTCCCGAAGCAGAAGCGCCGCGGCTCTGGCGCTATCACAAGCCGAAGGGACTGGTGACCAGCCACAAGGACCCACAAGGGCGCAAAACCGTGTTCGAGGCGCTGCCGGCGGGATTGCCGCGTGTGGTCTCGGTGGGGCGGCTCGACCTCAATACCGAGGGGCTCCTGCTGCTCACCACCGACGGCGAGCTTGCCCGGCACCTTGAGCTGCCGAGCACCGGCTGGCTTAGGCGCTATCGGGTGCGGGCGCATGGCAAGGTGACCCAGGCCGACCTTGATCGGCTGGCACGCGGAATCACGATCGACGGCGTGGAGTACGGGCCGGTCGAAGCGAAAATCGATCGCGAGCAGGGCGCCAATGTTTGGCTCGCGCTCGGCCTTCGGGAAGGCAAGAACCGCGAGGTGAAGCGGCTCGCCGAGGTCCTCGGGCTCACCGTCAACCGCCTGATCCGCGTCTCTTTTGGGCCGTTCGCGCTTGGGGACCTGCCGCCGGGTGGGTTGAGCGAGGTCAAGCCGCGCGTACTCAAGGATCAATTGGGCTCGAAGCTTGCCGCAGCGTTAGGCCTCGATTCGCGGCCCGCACAACATTTGAAACGAAGGCCCTGAGAGGGGCCATGCGGATCGTAGCCGGCAAATTCAGAAGCACGCGAATCGAGGCGCCGAAGGGCCTCGCCACCCGGCCGACATCGGACCGCGTACGGCAGGCGTTGTTCAACGCGCTCGAGCACGGGGCATCCCGCGTCGATTTCGAAGGCGCGCGCGTGCTCGATCTGTTTGCCGGCTCCGGCGCGCTCGGGCTCGAGGCACTATCGCGGGGCGCGCGCTTTTGTCTGTTTGTAGAGGAAAGCGCGGAAGCGCGCGCGGCCATCCGCCGCAATGTGGAGGCACTGTCGCTTACCGGTGCGACCAAGATCTGGCGGCGCGACGCGACCAAGCTAGGGGAGGCTGGCACGATGCAGCCCTTCGACCTCATCTTTCTCGACCCACCTTACGGAAAGGGTCTCGGCGCAACGGCGCTTCAATCCGCCGCTCAAGGCGGTTGGATCAGAGAAGGCGCCATCACGGTTTTGGAGGAGCGTGCCAACGCGGAAATCGAGTTGCCCGCGGTCTTCGAGGAGATCGACATGCGCGTTTACCGAGACACTAAAATCATCGTGATGCGGGCTTTTCCAGCGCTTCCTCCAACGCGCGCCGGTGGCTCGCGCCAACGAGATACGCTTGAATGACCGGACTTCCCCGGGAGGGTGACACGCCGCCGTTGAGATTGGGCTTCGTCTTTCTTCTCGCCGTTGCCATCGCGCTGGATCGCGCCGCCGGCAAACGCCTTCACATCTGGCGGCTGGGAAGGCCAGGCCAACAACGACGAAGACGGCACGTTCCGCGACTGCACCATGACCGCGGACTATGCCAATGGCATCACGCTAGCCTCCATCATCAGCCGCGACTTCGGCTGGGGGAGGCCACCGGCAACGTTGCCAATGCCGACAGCCCTTTCCTGCATTGGCGCGGTGCTGCGCAGCTTCAAATAGGCTGTGACGAGACCTAGCGGCGCTGGAACAGCTTCTCTATGTCGGCGAGTTTGAGCTCGACATAGGTCGGGCGCCCATGGTTGCACTGGCCGGAGAACGGCGTCTCCTCCATATCGCGTAGGAGCGCGTTCATCTCCGTGGCGTTGAGGCGCCGTCCGGCCCGCACGCTGCCGTGGCAGGCCATGGTCGACAGCACGTGGTCGAGGCGCTCGGAGACGACGAGGTTCCCCTCCCCTTCGGCGAGCTCATCGGCCAAGTCGCGCATCAGCCCTTGGATGTTCCCCTGACCGAGCAGGGCCGGGACCTCGCGCACGATGACGGCGGAAGGCCCGAAAGCCTCGACGACGAGGGCGAGGCGCTCAAGTTCGTCCGCCGCGGCGGCGAGTCGTTTGACAGCCTCGGGGTCAAGCTCGACGACTTCGGGGATCAAGAGCATCTGCCGGGGGAGGCCCCCATTGGCGAAGGCCTTCTTGAGGCGCTCATAAACAAGGCGCTCATGGGCCGCGTGCTGGTCGACAATAACGAGGGAGTTTTCAGTCTCGGCGATGATGAAAGTGTCGTGCACCTGAGCCCGCGCGGCGCCGAGCGGATAAGCGACGGCATTGTAGCCTTCTGTCTCGACGTGAGTGGGGGCGCTTGGCGTGGCGATGGGCGCGAGGGGCGCCTGGGCCCGGTCGGCGAAGCCATAAGATCGCGGCGACCCGCTGGGCGTTTGACCAGCGAAGCTCGCAGGCCGCGTCATGCGGGCCAGCGCTTCTTGCGATAGGCTCGCCGTAGTGCGGTGCTGAGCGGCGCCAAGCGCCTCGTATAGGGCGGCGACGATCAGGGTGCGCACGGCTTGCGCGTCGCGGAACCTGAGCTCGGTCTTGGCCGGATGCACGTTCACGTCGACCTCGTCGGGAGGAAGCGTGAGGAACAAGGCGAGCATGGGATAGCGCCCATTGGGCACGAGGTCGCCATAGCCTGCGCGCACGGCGCCAGCGAGCAGCTTGTCGCGAACCGGTCTGCCGTTGATCACGAGATATTGGGCGACGCTGCTCGGGCGATGGAGAGTCGGCAGGCCGGCGAATCCTTCCACGGCGATGGCCCCGCGCGCGGCGCATACCGGCAACGCGTCAGTGACGAACTCCTCGCCGAGGATGCGGCCAAGCCGCGGCAGCCCGTGATCGAGCAGCCCAGGCGGGCAAGGCTCAAGGCGCAAAGTTGTGCGGTCGCCGCTGGCGAGGCTGAAGGCGATCTCAGGCTTGGCGAGTGCGAGTCGCTTGACCACATCGGCTATTGCCGCGGTCTCGGCACGCTCGGACTTCGTGAATTTGAGCCTGGCAGGCGTGGCGTAGAAGAGATCGCGTACTTCGATGCGCGTGCCCTCGCCAATCGCTGCCGGCTTGAGCGGCGCCTTGCGCCCGCCATCGACCGCGACCTCATAGGCTCGATCGGCGCCGCGGGCGCGGCTCGTGATCTGAAGCCTCGCCACGGCGGCAATTGACGGCAGCGCCTCGCCGCGGAAGCCGAGGGTGAGAATGGCGGAGAGATTATCGTCCTGAAGCTTGGAGGTAGCGTGGCGCTCGACCGCAAGGGCGAGATCGTAGCGATCCATGCCGCAGCCGTCATCGGTGACACGGATCAGGCTCAAGCCGCCGCCATTGGCTACCACATCGATGTGGGTGGCGCCGGCGTCGATCGCGTTTTCGATTAGCTCCTTGACGACGCTCGCTGGGCGCTCGACGACCTCACCCGCAGCGATGCGATTGACGAGATGCGGCGGCAACTGGCGTATTGCCATCGCGGCCCTCAGGTTTTTTCACGCACTCAAATAGCGGCGCGTAATGAGCTTACTCGATTCTACCGCAGGCTGGTCGAACGGATCGACGCCCAAGAGATGGCCGGCGAGGATGGTCTCCAGCATAAAGTGCATCATAAGGGCGCCGAGCGCGCGCTCGTCAAGCTTCGCAAGATCGATGGTGCGGACCGGCCGGCGGGCGGCGATCAAGGCCTCTGGAATGGCCTTTTGCTGCGCGGCGACGAGGTCGCCAGCGACATGCCCGGCCAAATATTCGGCATGGGCGATTTTGGCGAGGTCAGGCGCAACACGCGGGCCCAAGCCAGCGCAAGCCTGCCGCACCACCGTGATGAGGTGCTGGGGTGCGCCGTCGAGATAGAGCTGAAGCTGGCTGTGCTGATCGACCGGACCGAGGGCCGCGACCGGCGTCGTTCCCTCGCCCTTCTTGCCGAGGCTCTCGCCCCAGAGCTGGACATACCACGCGGCGAACCGGGACAGGCGGTCGCTATAGGTCAGCATGACGCTCACCTTGACGCCGCGCTCCTTGGCAAGCCCGATGGCGACGGCGGCGCCGACCGCTGGGGCGAAGTGCTTTGGCGCGCTTGCAGTGAGCAGCGCCTGGACGACGGAGCCGGCGCCGTCGCGCAGGCCTTCCACGTCGAGCCTGCGGGCAAGCGCCGGCAGAAGCCCGACATTGGTAAGTGCCGAGAAGCGGCCGCCGATCTTTGGGTCGTGGGGCAGCGTTGGGATGGACAGCGAGTCGCAGAGACCGCGCAGGCCATTGGTGGCGGTACTGCGCGGCTCAGTGAGGCCGAGAAATAGTTCGGGGATGCGGGCGCCGAGTCCAGCGGCGCGCACTGCTTCAATTGCGGCGATGGTCTGCACCATAGTCTCAGGCGTATTGCCGGATTTGGAGATGACCACGAAGCGGGTCGTGGAAAGGTCGAGGCTGCCAAGCGCGCGCTCGAGCGTGCGGCCATCGAGATTGTCGTAGAAGCGGGTGCGCGGCCGGTCGCGTTGTCCACCATTGCCGTCATCGCCGGGAATGCCCCAACCGCCGAGTTGAGCAAGCGTCTGACCGCCCAGGCTTGATCCTCCAGTGCCGAAGAACACGAGCGTCTTGGCATCTTGGGTAAGCGCGGCGAGCGCTGCGCGGGCGGCGGTGATGTCGTCGCGCCATTCCGGCACGCGCAGCAGTGGGAGTGTACTAGTGGCATGCGCCTGCCGCAACGAGTCGAGGCAAGGTTGGAGGCGATCGAGGATGCGATCAAGCTCGTCCTGCGAGAGGCCGGACTTGCCGATGCGTGCCTCAAGGCAGCCTTCCACCGACTGCAAGAGCGGCATGGGTAGCCTCTTAGCCAGGTACTTCCTTCGGCCCCGCATCCACCGGCTTGCCGACGATGGTGGTAATCAAGCGATCGGCCTCGATCAGCCGCTTGGCCACGCGCTTTATGTCGTCGAGGCTCACCTTCTGGATCAAGTCATTCCGCCGTTTAACATAGTCGATGCCGAGATCCTCGATCTGGATCCACAAGAGCTGATTAGCGATGCTGCTCGAGGATTCAAAGCGGAGCGCATAGGCGCCGGTGAGATAGTTCTTGGCGCTGGCGAGCTCCTCGGCGTTCGGCCCCTCCTTGGCAAGGCGCTTAAGCTCGCTCTCGATCACGGCAAGGGACTGGGCGACCTCCTCATTCTGGGTGGCGACGCTGCCGACGAACACGGCACCATGTTGGTAGGGGAAGAGATTTGAGTGCACCGAATAGGCAAGCCCTCGCTTTTCGCGCACCTCCTCCATCAGGCGCGAGGAGAAGCCGCCGCCACCGATGATGTAGTTGAGGATATAGGCGGTCATGAAGTCATCGTCCTTGCGCGGGAAGGCGCGCTGGCCAAATTTCGCCACGGACTGTGGCACGTTCATCTCTATGATCTCGCGGGTTGGCCCGAGCGGAGGCTTGGCGTCGGCAACCGGCGCAAGTGATGAGCGCCCCGGCAAAGCGCCGAACACATGATCGAGCGTTGGGCCGAGCGTCTCGGCGTCGATGTCGCCCACAACGGTAATCACGAGCTTGTCGCGGGCGAACACGCGCCGGACATAGTCTCGCAAGTCCTGAGAGGTGATGGCGGCGATCGACGCTTTCGTGCCCTTGATCGGACGCCCATAAGGATGGTCCGGGAAGGCCAGCCGGTCCCAGGCATGCGAAGCAACCTCCTCAGGGTCGTTCTCATCGAATTTCAGGCCGGCAAGGATCTGGGCGCGCACCCGCTCGACTGCGTCCACATCGAAGCGCGGCTCGGCCAGGGCGAGGCGCAACAGGTCGAAGGACTCGTCCTTGTTGGTAGTGAGCATCTGCACATTTCCGAGCATCACGTCGCGGCTTGCGTCGAAATCCAAACGCATGGCGATCGACTGCAGGCGCTCCTGGAAGGCGACGGAGTCGAGGTTGCCAGCGCCCTCGTCCATCATGCCGGACACGTAATAGGCGAGGCCTTGCTTTTCCTCGGGGTCCTGGGCCGCGCCGCCGCAGAAGGCGAAGCGCATAGCGATCAAGGGATTGTCATGGCTCTCGACGAGCCAAGCCTCGATGCCGCCGGGACTGGTGACGCGCTTGATGTCCATGGCGTCAGCCGGCGTCGAAGGAATCGCCGCGACGAGCGCGACTGCAAGGGCGAGTCCAAGGTCGTGCCGGCTCGATGGGCGTCGAAGCCACGCCTGCCGCATGATGCCTAATACCTGCGGGGAACTGGGGCATGGGCCGGTTGCTCACTGCGGCTCGTCCGATCAGGCGTTGGCACCAGGATCCCCGTCACCGAATTCTTCTCGAGAAGATATTTCACCGCGACATCCCGGATGTCCTCGACCGTCACCTGCTTCAGCCGCTCGGGCCACGCCTCGACATCCGCAACCGTCATGCCGGTGGCGAGCCGCCAGCCATAGTGACGCGCCATGCGCGACTGGCTGTCGGAGGTGTAAACGAACTCGGCGAGATAGGCGCTGCGGGCGCGGTCGAGCTCGGCTTGGGTGACGCCGCAATCGCGCAACTCGGCTATGACGCTATCGATAGCCCGCTCGAGCTCGGCCGGCGAAATCTTCTCGGCGCCGACGGCATAGAAGGCAAGCCTGCCCGCGTCGAGGCCGGAATCAGAGTACCAACCGCCAGCGCTTGCGGCCGTCTTCTGCTCGATGACGAGCCGCTTATAGAGCCGGCTCACCGGGCCTGAGGCAGCAATGCGCATCAGGAGGTCAAGAGACTCGGCTTCGCCTGGCGCGGCGGAAGCATAGCTTGGCGCGTGGTAATAGCGCTGCACGGTCATGCGCCCGGCGCGGGCATCTTCAAGTTCGACCCGCATTGGCGCGGAATGCTCAGGCTCTTGCGGCCGCGACCGGCCATTCATGGCGCCGTGGGGCGGCAGCTTGCCAAAGGTCTCGTCGGCGAGCCTTCTCACCTCATCGGGCTCGACATCGCCCGCAATAACGAGCAGCGCGTTGTTCGGGGCGTAGAAGCGCTTGTAGAAGGACAGCGCATCTTCACGGTCGAGCGCGCTCACCTCATGCGCCCAGCCGATGATCGGGATGCCGTAGGGATGCTTCGCGTAAAGCGCGGCCATCATCTGCTCTTGCAGGATACTCGACGGATCGTTGTCGACGCGGCTCCGGCGCTCCTCCAGGATCACCTTCCGCTCCGTCGTCACATCCTCTTCGCTCAGCCGAAGATTGGCCATGCGGTCGGCCTCCATGGCCATCACCGTGGGCAGCCGATCCTTGGCCACGCGCTGAAAATAGGCGGTGACGTCATGGTTGGTGAAGGCGTTGTCGTCGCCGCCGTTCTGCGCCACGATCTTGGAGAACTGGCCTGGCGGGATTGCGTCGGTTCCCTTGAACATCAGATGCTCGAGGAAATGGGCAACGCCGGAAGAGCCGCGCGGCTCGTCGGCAGCGCCGACCTTGTACCAAATCATCTGGGTCACGACCGGAGCGCGGTGGTCCGGGATCACCAGCACCTCCAGGCCGTTCGTGAGCGTGAATTCGACGACTCGGGGGGAAGCACTCGCGTTGGCGCGCGCGACGGCGAAGGCCATGGAGGTAACGCCGAAACCGGCGAGGATGAGGGCCGCCCGTGGATTGAGCGTGGCCACAAGCTGATCGAACATCGATATCATCATCAATCGTGACAGGGGCCAGAAGCCAAAAGGTCAGCCTTCAAACCTCAAGTAGCGGTTTGACGGGCAGGATTGCCGCACATTTCAGGCCTGACCCAGGATTTTTCAAGCCAATTCGAAAAGCGGTGGGGGTATCGCTACGCTTTGGCGTCAATAATTGGCGCTGTTGCCGGAGGGGTTCGACATGCTCTTGTAGCTGTCTGGCGCGGCCGGATGGAAGGGATCCGAGTCCTGCGTCGGTGTCGGCGCATTCAGAGACTGGTCCACCGGTTTTTGCGGCGTGGCCGCGGCGCGCTCACGTGCTTTGTCTGCCGCCGTCTTGTCGGACGGAGCTGGTTCTGGTACGTCGACGCTGTCCTCCTCAAGCTGCTTGTTCCTGCCCAACAACTTGTCGAGCAGTTTGGGCTTACCGGCATACGGATCCATGGGCTCATTCGACACCTTGGCCGCCTTGGCCCGATCTGCAGCCAGCTTCGCCTCGGCGAGCTGCTTCCGTTGCTTGTCCGTATCGGCCGGCCAGTCGGCCCGCGTGATGGCGGGACTCCCAGGCGGAGGTAGGTTCTGGGGGTTGGGCGGAACGAGGAGCGGCGCCCGATCGGTCATCCTAATGTCTTCCTGTGGTTTGCCGACGCTTGACAGACCGGCATAGTCGAAGAGCTTGCCCTGGAATTCGACACCGCCACAACCACCGAGCGTGAGTGCAAATCCACAGACGACCGGTAGCCCAAGGCCCTTGCCGATCAGCCGGTCAATGGTTGTAGCGGCGCGCCCCAAGACTCCCCCTGAAATGCCCGTAAGACCCGGAGTTTATTCACATCTTAGAAGGGTTT
>DASPOV010000010.1:0-2149 GCA_035625815.1 Methyloceanibacter sp. | reverse complement strand
CGCGATGCAGATTGCGGCGGCGGCTCCCTCGCCGGCTCTCGCGGTCCCAGCGAGCCTGCACGCTTCACTGATGGCGCGGCTCGACCGGCTCGGCCCGGCCAAGGAAGTAGCGCAGATCGGGGCGGCGATCGGGCGGGATTTCTCCCATGCCCTGCTGGCTGCAGTGGCAAGCAAGCCCGAAGCTGAGCTGAGCGCGGCGCTGGAGCGTCTGATTGGGGCCGGCTTGCTGTCCCGGCAGGGCGTCCCGCCGCATGCGAGCTATCTTTTCAAGCACGCTCTGGTGCAGGACGCGGCCTACGGCATGCTGCTGCGCGAGCCGCGACGGGCCCTTCATGCTCGCATTGCCGAAACTCTCGAAGGCCGGTTTGCAGACATCGCCGAGACCCAGCCCGAACTGCTGGCGCGCCACTGCACCGAGGCTGGGCTGATCGAGAAGGCCGCGGGCCTGTGGGGCAAAGCCGGAGAAAGGTCACTGGCGCGATACGCGCTTGTTGAAGGCACGGAGCAGCTCAAACGGGCGCTTGACCAAATCGCGACCTTGCCGGCGACGCCGGCTTTGCGCCGCGAAGAGATCAAGCTTCGAGTCGCTTTCGCCAACGCTCTCGCGCTCACGGGCGACCTCGTGGGTGGCAAAGAGCACTACGACCGGGCGCTGGCGATTTACGATCCTGCCGAACACCGTCCGATTACGACGCGTTCTGGCCGTGACGTCGGGGTGACCCTCTTGTCGTTTCGCTCGTCGTGTGTGTGGCAACTTGGTTATCCCGCAGCTTCACGCAATGATGTCGTGCGCGCAGTCAAGAATGCGCGCGAAATCGGCCACGTCACTACATTGATGTATGCGCTGTTCTCGGCACTTTTTAGCCACGTCTACTGTGGAGATTACGCCGCTGCACATGCGCTGGCCGACGAGCTTATCGCTTCGGCAGAGGAGAGAGGGGCACAGTACTGGAAGGCGATTGGAACCGCAGGGCGGGGTGAGATTTTTGCCCTGACCGGAAATGCCTCAGATGCAGTTCGGGCGATCACCACGGCGATCACCTCACTTCGGTCAATGGGAGCAAGTCTTTATGAACCGCGACACCTGTGGAATTTGGCAATGGCTTATGCGGAACTTGGGCAGCTTGACGAAGCTCGGCATTGCATTGACGACGCGATAGACAAAGTAGAAAGGTCGAAGGAAAAATGGTGCGAGGCCGAGGTGCAGCGCGTTGCCGGAGAAATCGCACTCAAGTCGCCCACGCCAAATCTAGAAGAAGCAGAAGCATATTTTGATCGCGCTCTCGCAGTAGCACGTCAACAACAGACAAAATCCTGGGAACTCCGCGCCGCCATGAGCCTCGCGCGCCTCTGGCGCTCTCAGGGCAAGCCGCAGCAAGCTCGCGAACTGCTCGCTCCGGTCTACGGGTGGTTTACTGAGGGGTTCGACACGCTCGACCTCAAGGAGGCCAAGGCGCTGCTCGAAATGCTGGCCGCTTGATCGAGGCCGACGCGCAGGGGGCCGCGAAGAACTGCCCCCGAGCGGCAGACATCGCAGCACGCCCGAGCGATGTCCGCTTTGCCCCCGATAGCGACCGCGGAGCCGCTATGGCCCAGGGAGATGCTCGGCTCAAAATGGCACCTCGAAGTCGGGCGGGACGTCACTTAATTGATCACTTTTTTCCATTTCTTTGGTCATCTGATCCATTGCCGCTTCCCATTCCTCTTGAGCGTCAAATCCCCAAAATTGCGGCTCGTATTCAGTGAAGATGTCGGTGTCGAATGCTCGAGCTATGGCGTTCAGGATCTGTGACGGATCGCCGTTTGGGGCGTATCTTGATAGGCAACTGACTAGGCCCGCGTCATCGATGTACACCCATAGAAAATTGCAGCCATCGGTGAGGCACCTTTGTGTCTTGCTGGTTTCGTCCGGCTTGACGTGCTCACGGACGCCAAATTTCTCAAGGCGACCATCGAACAGTGCATCAACCGTCACTTCCTCAAACAGCCTGTAGTCGGTAGACATTGTCCTGTCCTTCCATATGTCATCACTCGATCGCTGCCGTCACGATGCCCACTGCGGCAAGCGCCACAGTGGCCTCGCTGCGGCGCCTCTGATGCCACGCATCCCAGTGTCAAGGCTCTCTGCTTTTTCATGGATGGCGGACAT
>DASPOV010000009.1:0-3060 GCA_035625815.1 Methyloceanibacter sp. | reverse complement strand
AGGCTTCCGACCATGACCGAGACGACGAGCAGAAGCGTCTCAAGATAGGTATCGAGACCCGATCAGGCGAACCAAGGCCGCCGATCGAGGCGAGCATTCCAAAAAGAAGGTTTGCGGGATAATGCCCCAATGATGCCAGTGAGGTGGAATTTTTGCGCTGGCGTGATCAACAGCATGGGCGGCGTGAACAGCAAGCCTATGCCTCAGCAGCACCCCACCAAGGAGTTGGATGGGTCCGGAATAGGCGATCATCACATCTGAGATCGCCGTCACGCTGCTGCGAGCAGCCCGTCGCCGAGCATGGCACCAATGCCAGCGGCAGCGCTGCCCCAGAATCCCTTGGTCACCGCCAGCTGGATGCAAAGGACATTGACCGGCCCGATGGGCGCCGCTACCAGCAGTCCAACGCCGATGCCGGCTAGCACCCGTTGGATGCCGGACATAAGGATATGCGCGCCGTGCGGCAAGTGCTATCGCCGCCGGTCGATCTTGAGGGATGGGCGCGTGCGCTCCGCGCTCTGGGTGTACGCCACCGTGGCTGTGGAAAAGTGGGCCGATTAAAGGAGGTGGAATGAGTCGCACGATTTCTATGATGGCGGCCTTCGCGGCATTCGTAGCTGGCACGCTCCTCATTGTTTGCGCCTACCGTGGAGAGGACACCTCCCCCACCGTGGTCCAAGCAAACAGCCAAGAAATCGCGCCTCGTGCCGAGGTCAATGAACCGCGGGCGATGGCCGAGAGCGACGCGCCGAAGCCGCAAAATGCACCTGCGCCCAAGCCGCAAAGTGAACCACGGAAGTCCGAAAGCGAGGCCGCCAAACCGCCCGCAACTGAAGCTCCCGCCGCAGGGTCACCTGAGGTGATCTACGATCTCAATCGGCTCCCAGATCCCATCCGAGAGACGCTGCAGAGCATCGTAGTTGCGGCGCAAAGCGGAAAGATCGATGACATGCTCCCGGTGCTGCAGGAGAACGAGCTGCCGCCGATGATAAGCGCGACCGCCGTCAGCGACCCCATCGCCTTCTGGAAGAAAGCCTCTGCCGATGGCCAAGGCCACGACATTCTTGCTGCCATGCTGAATGTGTTCAGCTCGGGCTTCATGCGCAAAGGCGAGGGCAAGGAGGTGATGTATATCTGGCCCTACTTTGCGGAGATGGATCTCACCAAGCTGACCCCGGCCCAGGAGGTCGATTTCTACCGCGTGGTGCCGCCGCCCCAGGGTATTGAGATGAAGAAAAGCGGCAAATACACCTACTACCGGGCGGGCATCGGCGCCGACGGTGTGTGGCACTATTTCCTGCAATAGCGCTCAAGCGAGGGGATTGCGCGGCAGCGCCTCGCCGAAACGGACAGGCTCGCCGCCGGCTATCCCAAGCTCGCCCCCCCACATAGCGATTTGCCCGCGCACGATAGTGCCAACCGGCCAGCCCTTCACTCCCCTTCCAGCGAAGGGCGTCCAACCGCATTTGCTGCCGATCCATTGGTCCTCGATCACGCACTCGGCTTTGAGATCGATGATGGTGAGATCGGCGTCATAGCCAACGGCAATGCGGCCTTTGCCGGCAATACCGAACAGGCGCTGGGGCCCCGCGCTCGTTAGGTCCACGAAACGCGCAAGGCTGAGCCGTCCATTGTTGACGTGGTCGAGCATGACCGGCACGAGCGTCTGCACCCCCGGCATGCCGGAGGGCGAGGCAGGATAGCTTTTGGCCTTCTCTTCAAGGCTGTGCGGCGCGTGGTCCGAGCCGAGCACATCAACCACGCCCTGGGTTAGTCCCCACCACAGGATATTCTGATGGGCAGCATCGCGAAGGGGCGGGTTCATCTGCGCTTTCGTGCCGAGCCGCCGATAGACCTCAGGCGCAGCAAGGGTCAAATGCTGAGGCGTGACCTCGACGCTCGCCAAGTCCCTGTGGAGCGCGAGCAGCTGGATCTCTGCCGCGGTAGACACATGCAGCACATGCACGCGCTTGCCGGCGGCGGACGCGAGCCTCAAAAGCTTGGCGGTTGCAGCAAGCGCAGTCTCTGCGTCGCGCCACTCGCTATGACTTGCAGGGTCGCCTTCGCGGCGGAGCGAGGCTCGCTCGCGCAAGCGCGCTTCGTCCTCAGCGTGGAACGCCGCGCGCCGCTCGATCAGCCCAAGGATAAGCGACAACGTGTCCTCGTCGTCCACGAGCAGGTCACCGGTGGAAGAACCCATGAACACTTTCACGCCCGCGGCGCCGGGGAGCTTTTCCAGCCTGGGAAGCTCCTCGACATTCTCCCTCGTGGCGCCGACGAAGAAGGCGAAGTCGCAATGCATGCGCCCGCGCCCGCGCGCGACTTTGTCAGCGAGCGCCTCGGCGCTCACTGTCGAAGGGCGCGTGTTCGGCATCTCGAATATGGCAGTGACGCCGCCTAATACTGCAGACCGGCTGCCAGATGCGAAATCCTCCTTATGCTCGAGCCCAGGCTCCCGGAAATGCACCTGGGTGTCGATAACGCCCGGCAACACGTGCAGGCCGGCCGCCTCGATGGTTCTGCCCGCGGCATAGGTGCTAAGGGCGCCGATCGCGGCGATATGGCCGTCCTTCACGCCTATATCGGCAAGACCCTCGCCGGCATGATTGACGAGGGTCCCGCCCTTGATGAGGAGATCGAAGGTTTCGGCCAAGATGAGACTTTCGCTAGCGCTTGCAGGCTCCGGCCCGCTTAAATAAGTCTTGGGCAGCTTGCAAGCGGAAGACCGGAGCATGAGTAAGTCCAAGGTAACGCGACTGCGCGACCGGGGGATCCTGCGGGTCTCGGGGTCTGCCGCACGCACCTTTCTGCAGGGGCTTATCACCAACGACATCAACAAAGCGAAGCCAGGCAACGCGATCTACGCCGGCCTGCTCACTCCCCAAGGGAAGATTCTCTTCGATTTCTTCGTCGTGCCGGCGGAAGATGGCTTTCTGCTGGACGTGGCAAATGCAAAGGCCGCCGAGCTCATGCAACGACTCGGCTTCTATCAGCTCCGCGCGCAAGTCGAGATTGTGGAGGATCCATCATTCACGGTGGCGGCGTCGTGGGAATCGTCCC
>DASPOV010000008.1:0-15867 GCA_035625815.1 Methyloceanibacter sp. | reverse complement strand
GGTGGTCTGCCGCGGGTGGCCGAGCTGTTCGAGGCAAGACGCCCCAAGGATCACGCCATCATCGCCGAAGTCTCCGGCACGGTGCAGCTTGGTCGGGACTACAAGAACAAGCGGCGCATCACCATTGTGCCCGACGACGACAGCCACGAGCCGGTCGAGTATCTGATCCCCAAGGGACGACATCTCGCTGTGCAGGAGGGTGATCGCATCGAGAAGGGCGAGTTCCTGCTCGATGGTCACCCGGCCCCGCACGATATCCTTGCCATCAAGGGCGTCGAGGAGCTTGCCAACTATCTCGTCAATGAGATCCAGGAGGTGTACCGGCTCCAGGGCGTCACCATCAACGACAAGCATATCGAGGTGATCGTCCGGCAGATGCTGCAGAAGACGGAGGTGGACAATCCCGGTTCGACTGACTTCCTCAAGGGGGAACAGGTGGACCGGATCGAGTTCGAGGACGCCAATACGGCGATCGAGGCTCAGGGCGGCAAGCCAGCGACCGGGCAGCCGGTGCTGCTCGGCATCACCAAGGCGAGCCTTCAGACCCGCTCCTTCATCTCGGCGGCCTCCTTCCAGGAGACCACCCGAGTGCTTACCGACGCTGCCGTCAACGGCAAGACCGATGCACTCGAGGGGCTGAAGGAGAACGTCATCGTCGGCCGGCTCATTCCGGCCGGCACGGGCGGCATGCTTGCCAGGTTGAGCAAGATCGCGAGCCACCGCGACGATCTTATCCTGGAGGAGCGTGAGCGCACGGCATCCGAGCGAATCGAGCGAGACGACGACGAGGCTGCGGAGGAGCGCGAGACAGTTTAGTCAAATCTCGCGCCTGAAACCAGGCACCTGAACCCTTGACGATAAGAGAATCGCCCTGATACAACGCGCGCACTTTCGCGGCAGGCGGTAGCCCTTCACGCCGCGGGCTAGACGCTGCTGGCCTAACCGGGTCAAATTCGGGCGCACGATCTCGGGGGCCTGCCTCCGAGGTCCTCTGGTTTAGGGGGCTGAAGATCGCGCTCACCCGCACTTCAGCCTCAGGTGTTGTGGGCCTTTGGCCCTTTGGAACAGAGATTGGATAAAGGCTTACATGCCGACGATACAACAGCTGATCCGCAAGCCGCGCCGCCAGCCGGTAAAGCGGAACAAAGTGCCGGCCATGCAGGCCTGCCCACAGAAGCGCGGCGTGTGCACGCGCGTCTACACGACGACGCCGAAGAAGCCGAACTCGGCGCTCCGGAAGGTAGCGCGCGTGCGCCTGACCAACGGGCTTGAGGTGACGAGCTACATCCCGGGCGAGGGTCATAACCTCCAGGAGCATTCGGTGGTCCTGATCCGGGGCGGCCGCGTCAAGGACCTGCCGGGCGTGCGCTATCACATTATTCGTGGCGTGCTCGATACCCAAGGCGTAGGCGATCGCCGCCAGCGGCGCTCGAAATACGGCGCCAAGCGCCCGAAGTGACCTCTTAGGAACACGGAGGTCATTGGCAAGCCGAAGGCGGGCCGGGGATCTTCGGAAGAAGGATTAAGGAACTAAACTATGTCCCGGCGGCGCAAGGCAGATAAGCGCGACATCATCCCCGATCCGAAATTCGGGGACGTGGTGCTGACCAAGTTCATGAACAGCATCATGCAGGAAGGCAAGAAGTCCGTTGCCGAGCGGATCGTCTATGGCGCGCTCGACCAGATGGAGAAGAAGAGCAAGCAGAACCCGGTCGAGCTGTTTCACGAGGCCTTGCGCAACGTGATGCCGGCTCTCGAGGTGCGGTCCCGCCGCGTCGGCGGCGCTACGTATCAGGTCCCAGTCGAGGTTCGCTCCGATCGCCGGCAGGCGCTGGCAATCCGTTGGATCATCTCCTCGGCGCGCGGACGCAACGAAAACACGATGGTCGAGCGCCTGTCGGGGGAGCTCCTCGACGCCGCCAACAACCGCGGCACTGCCGTTAAGAAGCGCGAGGACACCCACCGCATGGCGGAGGCAAACCGTGCCTTCTCCCATTACCGCTGGTAACGAGTTCAAGGATCTTTTGAGATGCCGCGAGCTACCCCACTTCAGGACTACCGCAACATCGGGATCATGGCGCACATCGACGCCGGCAAGACCACGACCACGGAACGTGTCCTCTATTACACCGGCAAGAGCCATAAGATCGGCGAGGTGCATGACGGCGCCGCCACCATGGACTGGATGGAGCAGGAGCAGGAACGCGGCATCACCATCACCTCGGCCGCGACCACGGCCTACTGGAACGGCAAGCGCATCAACATTATCGACACGCCAGGCCACGTGGACTTCACCATCGAAGTCGAGCGGTCCTTGCGCGTGCTAGACGGCGCCGTAGCGCTACTTGACGCGAACCAGGGCGTTGAGCCGCAGACCGAGACGGTTTGGCGGCAGGCCGACAAATACGGCGTGCCGCGCATGGTGTTCGTCAACAAGATGGACAAGATCGGCGCCGACTTCTTCGTCTCGGTGCAGATGGTGCGCAATCGCCTTGGGGCCCATCCAATCATATTGCAGCTGCCGCTCGGCGCCGAGAGCAAGTTCAAGGGCATCATCGACCTCGTCCGTATGAAGGCGGTGGTATGGGACGATGAGGCCTTGGGAGCGAGCTTCCATGACGAGGAGATCCCGGCCGATCTGCTCGATCAGGCGAAGGAGTATCACGAGAAGCTCGTGGAACAGGCTGTAGAGCTCGACGAGGAGGCCATGGAGGGCTATCTCGAGGGCAAGCAGCCAAGCCAAGAGACGCTCAAGGCGCTGGTCCGCAAGGGCACGATCCACAATATATTTGTGCCGATCCTGTGCGGCTCGGCCTTCAAGAACAAAGGTGTGCAGCCGATGCTCGACGCGGTCGTCGATTATCTGCCTTCGCCCGTCGATGTACCGCCCATGAAGGGCATCGACTTCAAGACGGGCGGAGAGGTGACACGCGCGCCTTCTGACACCGAGCCGCTCTCCATGCTCGCCTTCAAAATCATGAACGACCCCTTCGTCGGCTCGCTTACCTTCTGCCGCATCTATTCTGGCAAGTTGGAAACTGGCACGACCCTGCTCAACACGGTGAAGGACAAGAAAGAGCGCATCGGCCGCATGCTGCTCATGCATGCCAATCACCGCGAGGATATCAAGGAAGCTTATACCGGCGACATCGTGGCGCTTGCCGGCCTCAAGGACGTCACCACCGGCGATACGCTATGCGATCCCTCCAAGCCGGTGATCCTCGAGCGCATTGAGTTCCCGGAGCCGGTGATCGAAGTCGCGGTCGAGCCCAAGACCAAGGGCGACCAGGAGAAGCTCGGAGTCGCGCTGCATCGCCTTGCTCAAGAAGACCCGTCGTTTCGCGTCTCTGTAGACGATGAATCCGGTCAGACCATCATCAAGGGCATGGGCGAGCTTCACCTTGATATCATCGTCGACCGCCTGCGCCGCGAGTTCAAAGTCGAGGCCAATGTCGGCGCGCCGCAGGTCGCCTATCGCGAGACTGTGTCGAGACGTGCCGATGTTGACTACACCCACAAGAAACAGACCGGCGGCTCTGGCCAGTTCGCCCGCGTGAAGCTCGTGATCGAGCCGAACGAGCAAGGCGAGGGCTTCGAGTTCGAGAACAAGGTGGTCGGCGGCAATGTTCCGAAGGAGTACATCCCGGGCGTGCAGAAGGGCGTGAAGAGCGTTGTCGATTCTGGCGTGCTCGCGGGCTTCCCCATCCTTGACGTGAAGGTGAGCCTCATCGACGGCGCCTATCACGACGTCGACTCTTCCGTCATGGCGTTTGAGATTGCTGCCCGGGCGGCGTTCCGCGAAGGGGCCATGAAGGCCGGGCCCAAGCTGCTCGAGCCGATCATGAAGGTCGAGGCGGTGACGCCGGAAGAGTATGTCGGCGGCATTATCGGAGACCTCACCAGCCGGCGCGGTCAGGTGCGCGGCCAGGAAACCCGTGGCAACGCCGCGGTGATCAGCGCGATGGTGCCGCTCGCCAATATGTTCGGTTACGTGAATACGCTCCGCTCCATGAGCCAGGGCAGGGCGCAGTTCACCATGCAATTCGACCACTATGCGCAAGTCCCGCAGGCGGTCGCTCAAGAGGTGCAAGCGAAGTTCGCCTAAAGCGCCGCGAGGCCTTTGGAGAAGACAGACGTTTTTGTGTTGAAGGATGGAGAGCCAGCATGGCTAAGGAAAAATTCCAGCGGACGAAGCCGCATTGCAACATCGGGACCATCGGTCACGTCGATCACGGCAAGACCACGCTGACCGCGGCAATCACCAAGGTGCTGGCCGAGAAGGGCGGTGCCAAGTTCACCGCCTATGACGAGATCGACAAGGCGCCGGAAGAGAAGGCGCGCGGCATTACCATCTCCACTGCCCATGTGGAGTATGAGACCGCCAAGCGGCATTATGCCCATGTGGATTGTCCCGGTCACGCCGACTATGTGAAGAACATGATCACCGGCGCCGCGCAAATGGACGGCGCCATTCTCGTGGTGTCTGCCGCGGACGGCCCGATGCCGCAGACGCGCGAGCACATTCTGCTTGCCCGCCAGGTCGGCGTGCCGGCGCTGGTCGTTTACCTGAACAAAGTGGACATGGTGGACGACCCGGAACTGCTCGACCTCGTCGAGCTCGAGGTGCGCGAGCTACTGTCCAAATACGAGTTTCCTGGCGACGAGATTCCGATCGTCAAGGGCTCGGCGCTTGCCGCCCTTGATGGCCGCGACGAGGAGATCGGCAAGAAATCGATCGAGACGCTGATGGGTGCGGTCGATTCCTACATCCCGCAGCCCGACCGTGCCAAGGACAAGCCCTTCCTCATGCCGATCGAAGACGTGTTCTCGATCTCCGGTCGTGGCACCGTGGTAACCGGCCGCATCGAGCGTGGTGTGGTCAAGGTTGGCGAGGAGGTCGAGATCATCGGCATCCGGCCCACGACCAAGACGGTGGTAACCGGTGTCGAGATGTTCCGCAAGCTGCTCGATCAGGGCGAGGCGGGCGACAATGTGGGTTGCCTGTTGCGCGGCGTCGATCGCGAGGGCGTCGAGCGCGGCCAGGTGCTGGCCAAGCCCGGCTCGGTCAAGCCGCACACCAAGTTCAAGGCCGAGGCTTACATCCTCACCAAGGAGGAGGGGGGACGTCACACGCCGTTCTTCGGCAATTACCGTCCGCAGTTCTACTTCCGCACTACCGACGTGACCGGTGTGGTGCACCTGCCGGAAGGCACTGAGATGGTAATGCCGGGCGATAATATCGCCATGACGGTCGAGCTGATCGTGCCTATCGCCATGGAGGAGAAGCTTCGTTTCGCCATTCGCGAAGGCGGCCGCACGGTCGGCGCCGGTGTGGTGGCGGCGATCATCGAATAAAGGGAGGCAGACGAGAGCGCGCTGTCCTGAGGGCGGCGCGCTCTTCGACGATCAAGGACCATCGAGATGCAAAGCCAAAATATAAGAATCAGGCTCAAGGCCTTTGACCACCGTATTCTCGATGTGTCGACCAAGGAGATCGTCAACACGGCGAGGCGCACGGGCGCCGAGGTTCGGGGACCCATCCCGCTGCCGACGCGTATCGAAAAGTTCACCGTAAACCGGTCGCCCCACATCGATAAGAAGAGCCGCGAACAGTTCGAGATCCGGACACATAAGCGCTTGCTCGACATCGTCGACCCAACGCCGCAGACCGTCGATGCCTTGATGAAGCTCGACCTCGCTGCCGGCGTGGACGTCGAGATCAAGCTCTAGGCGGACGAAAGACGAGGCAAGGAATTAGTCCGATGCGATCAGGTGTCATCGCGCAAAAGCTCGGTATGACGAGGATCTTCACCGATGTCGGGGAGCACATCCCGGTAACGGTGCTGAAGCTCGACAATTGCCAGGTCGTCGGCCATCGCACCTCGGAAAAGAACGGCTACACGGCGCTGCAGCTCGGCGCGGGGCGGCCGAAGGTGAAGCGGCTGACGCGCGCGACGCGCGGGCATTTCGCCGTGGCCAATGTCGAGCCCAAGCGTAAGCTCGCCGAGTTTCGGGTGAGCCCAGACAATGTGATCGAGGTCGGCGCTGAGATCACCGCCGACCATTTTGTCGAGGGCCAGTTCGTAGACGTCTCGGGCACCACCATCGGCAAGGGCTTCGCCGGCGCCATGAAGCGTCACGGCTTTCACGGCTTGCGTGCCTCGCACGGTGTGTCGGTGAGCCATCGAAGCCACGGCTCGACCGGCCAGCGCCAGGACCCCGGCAAGGTGTTCAAGGGCAAGAAGATGGCCGGCCACATGGGCGACGTGAACGTCACCACGCAGAACTTGCGCGTGGTGAAGACCGACCCCGAGCGGGGGCTGATCATGATCCGTGGCGCGGTGCCCGGTGCCAAGGGTGGTTGGGTGCTGTTGCGCGACGCGGTGAAGCGGACCCTGCCTGAGACCGCGCCGAAGCCCGGCGCTTTCCGTAAAGGATCGGGCGAGGCCGCGAACGGGCAGGCTAGGTCCAAGCCCGAGGCGACCCCAGAGCAAGTATCGGCGGGCAGTCAAGAGTAATGCAGGCCGACGTCACCACGCTCGACGCCAAGAAGGCGGGAACGGTTGAGCTACCGGACGATGTGTTCGGGCTCGAGCCGCGCCCCGACATCCTCCACCGCATGGTGCGCTACCAGCTCGCCAAGCGGCGCGGCGGTACGCGCTCGGTGCTGGACCGCTCGGAGGTCAACTACACCGGCGCCAAGCTTTACCGGCAGAAGGGCACCGGCCGCGCCCGTCACGGCAGCCGCAGGGCGCCGCTGTTCCGGGGCGGCGGCAAGGCGTTTGGGCCGAAGCCGCGAAGCCACGCCATCGACCTGCCGAAAAAGGTCCGCGCGCTCGCGCTTAAGCACGCGCTCTCGGCCAAGGTGAAGTCCGATAAGCTGATCGTGATCGACAGATGCGAACTGAAAGAGGCCAAGACCAAGGAGCTCAGGTCGCGCTTCTCGAAGCTCGGCTTTGGCTCGGTGCTGATCATTGACGGTGCCGCGGTACAGGAAGCCTTCGCCAAGGCCGCCCGCAATCTGCCGGGCGTCGACGTGCTGCCGGTCGCCGGCATCAACGTCTATGACATTCTCAACCACGACAAGCTCGTCCTCACCAGGGCGGCAGTGGAAGCGCTGGAGGCGCGGTTCAAATGAGTGCGCTTTCCGCCTACGACGTCATCCTGGCGCCGGTCATCACCGAGAAATCGAGCTTGGCGTCGGAATCGAACCAGGTGATCTTCAAGGTGCGCCGCGACGCGACCAAGCCCGAGATCAAGGCGGCCGTGGAGCAGCTGTTCAAGGTCAAGGTGCTCTCCGTCAACACGATCTTGCGCAAGGGCAAGACAAAGGCCTTTCGAGGTGTCAAGGGCAAGCAGCAGGACGTCAAGAAAGCGATCGTTAGGCTAGCCGAAGGCGACAAGATCGACGTGACCACGAGGATCTAACCGGCATGGCCCTCAAAACGTACAAGCCTACCACTCCAAGCCAGCGGCAGCTCGTGCTCGTCGACCGCAGCAATCTGTGGAAGGGCAAGCCCGTCAAGGCGCTCACCGAAGGGCTCACCAAGACCGGCGGCCGCAACAATCAGGGACGCGTGTCCATCTGGCATCGCGGTGGCGGGCATAAGCGCAGCTACCGCATGGTCGATTTCAAGCGCAACAAGCTTGGCGTTCCGGCCACCGTGGAGCGGCTGGAATACGATCCGAACCGTACCGCGTTCATCGCGTTGATCCGCTATGAGGACGGCGAGCTCTCCTACATCCTCGCGCCGCAGCGGCTTTCGGCCGGCGACACGGTGGTCGCGGATGCGCGCGTCGACGTAAAGCCGGGTAATGCGATGCCGCTCGCCAATATGCCGATCGGTACCATCGTCCACAACGTGGAGATGAAGGTTGGCAAGGGCGGCCAGATCGCCCGGGCCGCGGGTACCTACGTCCAGCTTGTGGGGCGAGAAGCCGGCTACGCCATCCTTAGGCTCAATTCCGGTGAGACGCGCATGGTGCCGGCCGACTGCATGGCGACCGTGGGTGCCGTCTCCAATCCGGACAATTCCAATGTCAATCCCGGCAAGGCTGGCCGCATGCGGTGGAAAGGGCGCAGGCCCGTGGTGCGCGGCGTGGCGATGAACCCGATCGATCACCCGCATGGCGGCGGCGAGGGGCGCACCTCCGGCGGCCGGCATCCAGTGACGCCGTGGGGCAAGTCTACCAAGGGCAAGAAGACGCGGCATAACCGGGCGACCGACAAGTTCATCCTGCGCAGCCGGCATGTGAAGAAGAAAGGTTAGGCTCGTGGCACGCTCGATTTGGAAAGGCCCGTTCGTCGACGGGTATTTGCTCAAGAAGGCCGAGAAGGCGCGCGGCTCAGGCTCGAACGCGGTGATCAAGATGTGGTCGCGCCGTTCGACCATCCTGCCGCAATTCGTCGGCCTTACCTTCGGCGTGCATAACGGTCAAAAGCATATTCCGGTGCTCGTCACCGAGGACATGATCGGCCACAAGTTCGGCGAGTTCGCTCCGACGCGGACCTTCTATGGCCACGCCTCGGACCGCAAGGCGAAGAGGACGAAAGTCTAATGGGCAAGCGGCAACACGAACGCACGCTGGCGGATAATGAGGCGAGGGCCGTGACGCGGCTTCTGCGCGTGAGCCCGCAAAAGCTGAACCTGCTTGTCCAGCTGATCCGCGGCAAGAAGGTCGACAAGGCGCTCGCCGACGTCACCTTCTCGCGCAAGCGCATCGCGCGCCACGTGAAGAAGACGCTCGAATCGGCGATCGCCAATGCCGAGAACAACCACGACCTCGATGTCGACGCGCTGGTCGTCTCCGAGGCCTATGTGGGTAAAGGACTCGTGATGAAACGTCTTAAGGCCGGCGCGCGTGGTCGTTCCAGCCGTATCGAGAAGCCGTTTGCGCAGATCACAGTTATCGTGCGCCAAGTTGAGGAGTCTGCTTAATGGGGCAGAAGGTCAATCCGATCGGGCTTAGGCTCGGCGTCAACCGCACCTGGGATTCGCGCTGGTACGCGTCGCGGGGCGAGTATGCGCGCTTGCTGCATGAAGATCTGAAGATGCGCGACCACATCCTCACCTCGCGCAAGCAGGCTGGCATCTCCAAGGTCGTAATCGAACGCCCGCACAAAAAATGCCGGGTCACGGTGCACACCGCGCGCCCCGGCATCCTCATCGGCAAGAAGGGCGCCGATATCGAGAAGCTCCGCCGCGAGCTTGCGTCGATGACCGACTCAGAGGTGCATCTCAACATCGTAGAGGTGCGCAAGCCTGAGATTGATGCAACGCTCGTGGCCGAGGGTATTGCACAGCAGCTTGAGCGCCGCGTGGCTTTCCGCCGCGCCATGAAGCGCGCGGTGCAATCGGCGATCCGAATGGGCGCACTCGGCATCCGCATCAATTGTGGCGGTCGGCTCGGCGGCTCGGAAATTGCGCGCATGGAGTGGTATCGCGAGGGGCGCGTGCCGCTGCACACGCTGCGCGCCGATATCGACTACGGCGCCGCGCTCGGACGCACCGCCTATGGCGTGATCGGCGTCAAGGTCTGGATCTTCAAGGGTGAGATCATGGCCCATGATCCCATGGCGCAGGAGCACCGGGCGCTAGAGGCACAAGAGGGTGGACGCTCGACGGGACGCCGCGAGCTCCCGCAGGCTTCCGCTTAGAGAGTAAGGATAAGGCTGAAACGCCATGTTGCAACCGAAACGGACGAAATTTCGCAAAGCCCACAAGGGCCGCATCAAGGGGACTGCGTCGAGCGCCGTCACCCTTGCATTCGGCACATTTGGGCTGAAGGCGCAGGAACCTGCCCGTATCACCGCGCGGCAGATTGAGGCGGCCCGCCGGGCAATGACGCGACAGATGAAGCGTTCCGGCCGGGTATGGATCAGGGTGTTCCCCGATGTGCCAGTGTCGAAGAAGCCGACCGAGGTGCGCATGGGTAAAGGCAAGGGGACGCCAGAGTTCTGGATTGCACGCGTGAAACCGGGCCGCGTGATGTTCGAGATCGATGGTGTGAGCGACAGTGTGGCGCGGGAATCACTTAGGCTCGCAGCCGCCAAGCTGCCGCTCAAGACCCGCGTGGTCGCGCGTATCGTCGAGGTTTGAGGAAAGAGCAATGAAAGCGGCCCAAGTGCGTGGCATGACCCTAGACCAGCTCAATGACGAGCTCGTCAAGCTCAAGAAGGAGCAGTTCAACCTGCGCTTTCAGGCAGCCTCGGGCCAGCTTGAGAACACCGCGCGGGTGAGAGTGGTCCGGCGCGACATCGCGCGCATTCAGACCATCGCGCGTCAAAAGAGCGCCAACGGCGCCAAGTCTTGAGGACGCAAGAGAAAATGCCGAAACGAGTGCTGCAAGGAGTCGTGGTGAGCGACAAGAACGACAAGACGGTGGTGGTCCGCGTCGAGCGCCGCTTCACGCATCCTTTGCTGCAAAAGACGGTGCGGCGTTCCAAGAACTATCACGCCCATGACGAGAAGAATGAGTTCAAGGTGGGCGAGATGGTGTGGATCGAAGAGTGCCCGCCGATCTCCAAGCAGAAGCGCTGGGTGGTGCTGCCGCGCGAGCAGGGGGCGAGCTAGAGGGTCGAGGCCTCAAGCCGAAGATATTGGCATGATTCAGATGCAGACCAATCTTGATGTCGCCGACAACTCCGGGGCCCGGCGCGTGCAGTGCATCAAGGTGCTCGGCGGGTCGAAGCGCAAGTACGCTTCGATCGGCGACACCATCGTGGTGTCCGTAAAGGAGGCCATCCCGCGCGGCCGAGTGAAGAAGGGCCAGGTGATGAAGGCCGTGGTGGTACGCACCGCCAAGGGTGTGCGCCGCCCGGACGGCTCCATCATCCGCTTTGACCGCAACGCCGCGGTCCTGGTCAATCCGCAAGGCGAGCCGATCGGCACGCGCATCTTCGGCCCCGTCACGCGCGAGCTTAGAGCCAAGAAGCACATGAAGATCGTGTCGCTCGCGCCGGAGGTCCTCTAGATGGCAAAGCTCAAGATCCGGAGAGGCGACCACGTGGTGGTCATCACCGGCAAGGATAAGGGCAAGAAGGGCGAGGTGCTGAAGGTGATCCCGGCGGAGAACCGCGCCATCGTCAAGGGCATCGCCATGATGAGGCGGCATCAGCGGCAGACGGCAACCCAAGACGGCGGCATCATCTCCAAGGAGGCCGCCATTCATATCTCCAACCTCGCGCTTGAGGACCCCAAGGACGGGAAGCCCACGCGGGTCGGGTACAAGTTTCTGAAGGACGGGCGCAAGGTCCGCTTTGCCAGGCGCTCCGGCGAGGTGATCGATGGCTGAGGCTTATATCCCAAGGCTCAAGCAGCAATATCAGGACGTGCTTTGCGGCGAGCTGATTAAGGAGTTCGGCTACGCCAACCCGATGCAGGTGCCGCGGCTCGACAAGGTCGTGCTGAACATGGGCGTGGGCGAAGGCATAACCGATTCCAAGAAGGTGACGGCGGCGGCCGCCGACCTTGCGCTCATCGCCGGGCAAAAGCCGGTGATTACCCGCGCTCGGAAGTCGATCGCCACCTTCAAGCTGCGCGAGGGCATGCCGATCGGCGCCAAGGTGACGCTGCGCCAGAACCGGATGTACGAGTTTGTCGATCGGCTGGTGAATATCGCACTGCCGCGGGTGCGCGACTTCAGAGGGTTGAACCCGAAAAGTTTCGATGGCCGCGGAAATTGCGCGATCGGGCTCAAGGAGCACATCATTTTCCCCGAGATCAATTTCGACAAGGTCGAGGAGATTCGGGGCATGGACATCATCGTTTGCACCACGGCGCCAACCGATGACGAGGCGCGCGCGTTGTTGAAGCATTTAAATTTTCCGTTCCGCAGCTAGGGCTTGGCGGTCTGAGGCGGCGTTAGGAGGATTGAATGGCAAAGACGAGCATGATCGAGCGGAACAATAAGCGCCGCCGGCTCTCCAAGAAATTCAAGGTGCGGAGGACGAGGCTCAAGGCGATTGCCGGGGACCGCAAGCTTCCGGCGGAGGAGCGCTTCGCGGCGAGGCTCAAGCTCGCCGAGCTGCCGCGCAACTCGTCGCCGACCCGTATCCGTAACCGTTGCGACCTGACCGGGCGGCCCCGCGGGTATTACCGCAAGCTCAGGACGTCGCGCATCGCGCTGCGTGAGCTGGCGAGCCAAGGACAGATTCCCGGAATGATCAAGTCGAGCTGGTAGGGCCACTGATGAGCATCAACGATCCCCTAGGCGATATGCTAGCGCGCATCCGCAATGCGCAGATGCGCCACAAGGCCAAGGTGACGACGCCGGCCTCTAAGCTGCGCGAGCACGTGCTCGACGTGCTGTTGGAGGAGGGCTTCATTTGCGGCTATGCACGGGTCGACTATAGCGGCGGTCGGTCGGAGTTCGACATCGAGCTCAAATATTTTGACGGCGAGCCGGTAATCAAGGAGATCAAGCGGGTATCGACGCCCGGGCGGCGGGTGTATTCCTCGGTGCGCGACCTACCCACCGTCGCCAATGGGCTTGGCGTCTCCATACTTTCGACGCCGAAAGGCGTCATGTCCGACTCCCGCGCTCGTACCGAGAATGTGGGCGGCGAGATTCTCTGTAGCGTGTTCTAGGACCTGATGGACGAAGGGCGATCTTGATGTCGCGTATTGGTAAAAAGCCGGTGGCCATTCCAAAGAGCGTGACCGCGTCTGTGAATGGCCAGGAGATCGCGGTGAAGGGGCCGAAGGGCGAGCTCAAGCACATCCTCGTGGACGACGTAATCGCCAAGCTCGAGAATGGCGGCATCGAAGTCGCACCGCGCCAGGACACGCAGAACGCGCGCGCCATGTGGGGCATGTCGCGCACGCTCATCTTGAACCTCATGATTGGCGTGACCGAGGGCTTCACGAAGAAGCTCGAAATCACAGGTGTAGGCTACAGGGCCGCGGTGCAGGGATCGAATCTCCAGCTCCAGCTTGGCTACAGCCACGACGTGACCTTTCCTATTCCCAAAGGCATTCAGGTGCAGTGCCCGAAGCCGACCGAGATCGTGATCACCGGCATGGACAAGCAGCAGGTTGGGCAGGTGGCGGCGGAGATTAGGCGATTCCGGCCGCCGGAGCCCTATAAGGGCAAGGGTGTCCGTTATGTGGGCGAGTTCATCCTCCGTAAAGAGGGCAAGAAGAAGTAGCGGGATCGGCCATGAGCGCTTTGAATGAAGGCTTTATCAGGCGTGCACAACGGGTGCGCCATTCGCTCAAGCGGACGGCACATGGCCGCGCGCGCCTGTCGGTGTTTCGCTCCTCCAAGCACATCTACGCCCAGGTAATCGACGACAGCACGGGCCGTACCGTAGCGGCGGCGTCGTCCCTGGACAAGGATCTCAAGGGCTCGCTCAAGAAGGGCAGCGACCTCGCCGCGGCGCAGGTTGTGGGCAAGCTCGTCGCCGAGCGGGCGCTCCAGGCGGGAGTCACCAGCGTTGTGTTCGACCGCGGCGGCTATCTATACCATGGGCGCGTGAAGGCGCTCGCCGATGCTGCCCGCGAAGCGGGACTGAATTTCTAAAGGACCAAAAGCATGGTAGATCGCAAAGGCGGCAGAGGCCCGGAAAGACGAGACCGCGACGAGCGCGACAGCGAGTTCATCGACAAGCTTGTGCATATCAATCGCGTGGCCAAGGTGGTGAAGGGCGGACGGCGCTTCGGCTTCGCCGCGCTCGTCGTCGTCGGCGACCAGAAAGGCCGCGTCGGGTTCGGCCATGGCAAGGCGCGTGAGGTGCCGGAGGCGATCCGGAAAGCCACTGAAGCCGCCAAGCGGAACCTGATCAAAGTACCGTTGCGCGAGGGACGCACGCTGCATCACGACGTGACCGGCCAGCATGGGGCAGGCCACGTGGTGCTGAGATCGGCGCCGCCGGGTACCGGCATTATCGCCGGCGGTCCGATGCGCGCGGTGTTCGAAACTCTCGGCATTCAGGACGTGGTGGCGAAGTCGCTCGGCAGCTCAAATCCCTACAACATGGTGCGCGCCACTTTCGATGCGCTCCGCCACGAGGACAGCCCGCGGGGCGTTGCGGCCCGCCGCGGCAAGAAGGTGAGCGAGATCGTTTCGCGCCGCAGAGACGGCGCCGGTGAGAGCGCCAGTCAGGCCGAGGCTTAGGCCGAGCAGCGCCCAGAGGTAAGCGAAGATGGTCAAGACAGCGGACAGAAAGACGATCGTGGTCGAGCAGATCGGCAGCCCCATCAGGCGCCCCGGCATTCAGCGCGCGACGCTGATCGGATTGGGGCTCAATAAGATGCATAAGCGCCGGACGTTGATCGATAGCCCGCAGGTGCGCGGCATGGTCGCGAAGATTCATCATCTTGTGCGCATCGTGGACGATGAGGCAGGAAGGTAACCATCATGCGATTGAACGAGGTCAGGGACAGGGACGGCGCTACGCGGGCCAAGAAGCGGCTCGGCCGCGGCATCGGCTCTGGGTTGGGCAAGACCGCGGGCCGCGGCACCAAAGGCCAGAAGGCGCGCGCCGGCGTCGCCATCAAAGGCTTCGAAGGTGGCCAGATGCCGCTCCACCGGCGCCTGCCGAAGCGCGGTTTCAACAACATCTTCGCCAAGAAGTTCAACGAGCTCAATCTCGGCCGAATCCAGGGAGCCGTTGATTCCGGCCGGCTCGATGCGAAGAAGCCGATCACCGTCGATGCGCTAAAGGCGGCAGGTCTCATCCGGCGGCCGAAGGACGGCGTGCGGCTCCTCGGTCATGGCGAGCTCAAGACCAAGCTTGCCTTCGAGGTGACCGGCGCTTCAAGACCCGCGATCAAGGCCGTGGAAACTGCTGGCGGCACGGTGACGCTGAAATCCATCACCGGGCGCGAAGCTCCCGCGGCTAATGCGATCAAAGCCAAACGCGGTGCCGAGAAGCGCGAGGCGCTAGCGGCCAAGACGAAAGGCAAATCCGGCAAGTCGCCAAAGGCCGAAGGCGAGCAGCCAGGAGAGGCCGAGGCGGCAAAGACTGCCAGGGCCTCGGCCCCGGAGGCGGCAGCCAAGGCGCCTAAAAAGCAAAAGGCCGCCGAGGCCGAGGACAAGAAGCCGAAAGCGACGCCCGAAGCGGGCAAGAAGGACAAGTCCTAAAGGGCTCGCCCCAAGGGGCTTGCCCTAGAAATGTCGCGAGCGGCCGCATACCTCGGCTCGATAGGTTCGAAACGGAAGAGAGCTCGGCCATGGTTTCTGCTGCCGAACAGCTGGTTTCCAATCTGAACTTCGCCGCCTTCGCCAAGGCGGACGAGTTGAAGAAGCGCATCTGGTTCACGCTCGGCGCGCTTCTTATCTACCGGCTCGGCACCTACATCCCGATCCCCGGTATCAATCCCCAGGCCCTGGCCGACGTGTTCCGGCAGAACCAGTCTGGCCTGCTCGGCATGTTCGACATGTTCTCTGGTGGCGCGGTGGGTCGCATGGCGATCTTCGCCCTCAACATCATGCCGTACATCTCGGCATCGATCATCATTCAGCTTCTGACGACGGTGTCCCCGCATTTGGAGCAGCTAAAAAAAGAGGGCGAGCAGGGGCGCCGGCAGATGAACCAGTACACGCGGTACGGCACGGTGCTGCTCGCAGCGCTCCAGGCCTACGGGATTGCTGTCGGGCTTGAAGGCGCGGGCCATGTAGTGCTCGACCCCGGATTGTTCTTCCGCATGACTACGGTGATCACGCTGGTTGGCGGCACTATCTTTCTCATGTGGCTCGGCGAGCAGATCACGGCGCGGGGCGTGGGCAACGGCATATCGCTCATCATCTTCGCCGGCATCGTCGCGCGACTGCCGCACGCGGTTCTCGGCACGCTCGAGCTCGGCCGCACTGGCGCCATGTCGACCATGCTCATTCTCGCGATCGTCGTGCTCGCGGTTGTCG
>DASPOV010000007.1:0-2877 GCA_035625815.1 Methyloceanibacter sp. | reverse complement strand
CACGCTTGCCGGCTCGCCGCCGTCGAGATGAACGAGGTGGACGGGCTTGTCGAGGATTATGCTCTTGCTGATGCGCAAGCCGACGCCGCCGCTCATCAGCGCGAGGTTGAGCGCCACGACCGGATCGCGGTCTTGCGCATTGATCTTGCCAAGCGTGTCCTTCAACCAGCGCGGCGGCTTCTGTAATGCTTCGGTAAGGGATACGACTTCGACGCCAGCGGTTTTCAGGCTGGCAAGATCGGACAGGTCAGCTCTGAGCTGGCCCTCGACGAAGACGAGCCGATAGGCGGGGAGGTCCACGATCTCGACCCCGAGCGCTTGCTTAAGCTCAGGCTCGGTGACGGTGACCCCCGTCGCACGCGCGAGCGGAAGAGCTTCGGTGAGCCGCGAGCGGAGATCGGTGTATTTCCACGCCTCGACCCGGCGGTGCGGCAGGCCGAGCGCGGCATAGGCATCGATTGCCTTGGCGCGCAAATCGGCGATCCAAGGGTTGCCGGCGCCAGGGAGCCCCTGCTCGTTCGCGGCGAACAGGTCGACATAGGCCTGCTCCGCCCGCGTCTGGAACTGCTTGACTGGAAGCTCCATGCTTCACGTCCCCTTAGGCGGCCGCACCATTTCTGGTGGCATCGCCCAACTCGGCGTAGCCAGACTCTTCCAGCTCGAGCGCGAGCTCGGGCCCGCCGGAGCGCGCTACCCTTCCGTCAGACAGTACATGCACCCGGTCCGGCACGATGTAATTGAGGAGCCGTTGATAATGGGTGATCACCAGCATGGCCCGATCAGGGCTGCGGAGCGCGTTAACGCCCTCCGCCACGGTACGCACGGCGTCGATGTCGAGGCCTGAGTCGGTCTCGTCCAAGACGCAGAGCGATGGATCGAGCAGCGCCATTTGCAGGATCTCGTTGCGCTTCTTCTCACCGCCGGAGAAGCCGACATTGAGCGGCCGCCGCAGCATCTCTGGATCGATCTTCAGGGCGGTCGCCTTCTCCCGCACGAAGCGCAGGAATTCCGGTGTGGACAGTTCTCGCTCACCGCGCGCCTTGCGCACGGCGTTGGCTGCGGCACGCAGGAAGGTCATGGTTGCGACGCCCGGGATCTCCATGGGGTACTGGAAAGCGAGGAATACGCCAGCGGCGGCGCGCTCGCTCGGGTCGATGGCGAGCAAATCCTGCTCGTTCCAGGTGACCGAACCGGCGGTGACCTCGTAGTCCTGCTTGCCGGCGAGTACATAGGCGAGCGTCGACTTGCCGGAGCCGTTCGGTCCCATGATGGCATGGACCTCGCCCTTGGGGAGAACGAGGTCGAGGCCTTTCAGGATTTCCCGGCCATCGACATTGACGTGAAGGTTCTTGATCTCAAGCACTACGATTCTTCTCTAACCAAACTGGCATTGACTCTGTTTCATCAATCTTATTTAGCCGACGCTTCCCTCCAACGAGATACCGATCAGCTTCTGGGTCTCGGCCATGAACTCCATGGGTAGGTGCTGGAGCACGTCGCGGACGAAGCCGTTAACGATCAGCGCCACCGCCTCCTCCGGCGAAAGCCCGCGGCTCAGGCAATAGAACCACTGATCGTCGGAAATCTTCGACGTGGTCGCTTCGTGCTCGAAAGTGGTGGACGCATTCTTCGCTTCGATATAGGGCACGGTGTGCGCGCCGCATTTGTCGCCGATCAGCAAGGAATCGCAGTTGGTGAAGTTGCGCGCGTTCATCGCCTTCCGATGCGCCGATACGAGGCCGCGATAGGTGTTGTTGGAATGCCCGGCCGCGATACCCTTGGAGATGATGCGGCTCGACGTGTCTCGGCCCAAATGAATCATCTTGGTGCCGGAATCGACCTGCTGATAGCCGTTGGAGATGGCGATCGAATAGAACTCGCCGCGCGAGCCGTCGCCGCGCAAGATGCAAGACGGATACTTCCAGGTGATGGCGGAGCCGGTCTCCACTTGCGTCCACGAGATTTTCGAGTTCTCGCCACGGCAATCGCCACGCTTGGTGACGAAATTGTAGATGCCGCCTTTGCCCTGCTTGTCGCCCGGATACCAGTTCTGCACCGTCGAGTATTTAATCTCGGCGCCATCGAGCGCGACCAGCTCGACCACGGCGGCATGCAGCTGATTCTCGTCGCGCATGGGTGCGGTGCAGCCTTCGAGATAGCTCACAGAGGCGCCCTTGTCGGCGATAATCAGCGTGCGCTCGAACTGACCAGTCTGCTTCTCGTTGATGCGGAAATAGGTGGAGAGCTCCATCGGACAGCGGATGCCTTCCGGCACATAGACGAAGCTGCCGTCAGAGAACACCGCGGAGTTGAGGGTGGCATAGAAATTGTCGGTGATCGGGACCACCGAGCCAAGATATTTCTTCACGAGCTCGGGGTGGTTCTGCACCGCTTCGGACATGGAACAGAAGATCACGCCAGCCTTGGCGAGCTCCTCCTTGAAGGTGGTTACCACCGAGACAGAGTCGAACACGGCGTCGACCGCGACGCGCGGGGCGCCTTGCACACCCGCAAGCACCTCCTGCTCCTTCAACGGGATGCCGAGCTTGGCATAGATCTCAAGCAGCTCGGGATCGACCTCGGCAAGGCTCTTTGGCCCCTCGGTGCTCTTGGGCGCGGAATAGTAATAAAGCTCCTGGAAGTGGATCTTGGGGTATGTGACGTTGGCCCAGGTCGGCTCCTGCAACGTGAGCCAACGGCGATAGGCCTCGAGCCGCCAGTCGAGCAGCCAGAGCGGCTCCTTCTTCTTCGCGGAGATGAAACGGATCACCTCCTCGTTCAGACCCTTCGGCGCCTTGACCGATTCGATCTTCGTGCTGAAGCCGTATTTGTACTTGTCAACGTCGATCTCGCGGACGCGGGCGACTGTCTCTTGCA
>DASPOV010000006.1:0-18582 GCA_035625815.1 Methyloceanibacter sp. | reverse complement strand
CATCGCCGCGATCGAGCAGCCGGGCCGCCGTGTGGAAACCGATGAAGCCGGCGGCGCCGGTGACCAGAATGCGCATGGTGGTGTGCTCTACCCCCCGCCTCGCCTTGACGCCCCGAGCGAGGTCACAAGAGCCATCGGCGCTTTGCCCTGTCAACCCGTGCTGGCGCGCAGGGGTTTAGTTGACGCCCTTGGGGCCGCTAGCTATAGACCGGGGGCCCTCGCGCTTCCGTGTTCGGCCAGTGCCGAAGGGGCTTAACGTTTAGGACCACGAATGGCTAATACCAAATCGGCGAAGAAGGCTGCCCGCCAGACCGTCCGTCGCACCGCCGCCAACAAGATGCGCCGGAGCCGCATGCGGAGCTATGCGCGTAAAGTTGAGGAGGCGATCGCCTTGGGCGACAAGGCGGCTGCCGCGGCGGCGCTTAAGGAAGCCGAGCCCGTCATCGCGCGCACGGCGCAAAAGGGGCTCGTGCATCGCAAGGCAGCTTCGCGCAAGGTTTCGCGCCTCGCCAAGCGCGTTAGCGCTATGACTACGACGCGAACCAAAAAAAGCACGACTGTTGCAGGAGAGTGACAAAACGCGGCGCTGGTGCGCCCGCGCGCGTTTTGTGGCGTGTCAATTCGGTGAAGATATTTCAGCCGTTTGACTTCGATCTTGTGACCGCGGTGCCCCCGCGGTGCGCTACCCCCAGAAAAATTTCGATCCCTGTGACACTTGGATAACTTGTGCACTTTGGCCCGCCGGGCAGGGCTCGGCAGCCAAGATTCAAGCGTACCGTCAGAGGCTTGGGGGGGAGCTGCAAATGCTCCGTCACGTCGGATTCCTGGGATATTCGACCAGGCCCCTCGCTTGATCACCACACTGCCCATGTGTATAGTCCAACCATCCGAACGGGGCAGTCCCCCTCCTGACAATTGAGCGTTAGGCACCTGGTTGCAACCAGGGCACGCTTGTCTTGTCTCAATTGTAAGAGTTGTGGGAAAGTTGTAGATAGTTAACGCGTGTCCTGTGGGTGGCTTTGTGTACTTTCTCAGCGTAGCCCCCACATATAGTGGATGACACTCAATTTCTTCTTTGAAGTTGCTTGGGATCGACAGGGAAAGGTGTCCGTTGAGCAACCAGGGCTCCGATAGAGCGGTCGACCAAGTTGACGTCGCAACGGCGTGGAAGGGCCTCACTTTAGGTCCCGGCTCTCAGCTCATCGACGTGCGCACCCGCGCAGAGTGGACCTATGTCGGAATCCCAGACCTCGGACCGATCGGCAAACGGGCTGTACTTGTTGAGTGGCAGACCTTTCCCGATCAGACCGTGGATGCGCGCTTTGTCGAACGCCTCGCCGGCGAACTCAAAGCGCTCGGCGTGCAACTGGACGACGACCTCTATTTTATTTGCCGTTCGGGAAGCCGGAGCCTGGCAGCGGCCAGAGCGATGGCGGAGGCGGGGTACCAGTCCTGCCACAACGTCGCAGGCGGTTTCGAAGGACCGCTTGACGATTTGCGGCACCGTGGCACCCTTGGTGGATGGAAAGCGACCGGTCTCCCCTGGCTGCAAGGCTAGTTCGGGAAAACCTGCCGCAAGGACGGTCACGACTGTCCGCGTCGATCTTTGTTGACTGCTCAAGTGTGAGGCGTGCGGTGCGTAACGGCGCGAACGAGAACAATGGAGCAGAAAGAAAACCGTGGCACAGCAAGAGCAGTTTGCCCCCCCAGGCGAGGCTTGGGGGCGGGTCAAAAGCCGGCTACGCGCGGAGTTAGGCGAGGATGTATTCGCCAGCTGGTTTAGGGGGGTCGAGCTAGAGCGTCTCGATGAGGGCTGCGTCCACCTCACGGTGGCAACGCGCTTCTTACGCAATTGGCTCCGATCGCATTACTATGATTTCGTGCTTAGGCTATTGCGCGCCGAATGGGCCGAGGTCGATCGCGTTGAATTCCGGGTGAGACAGCCGCATTTCGGCAACGAGCCGCCGAAGGAGCTCCTGCGTCAGAAGCAGCGGATCGCCGTGCCCGCGATCGAGGAGGCTCCGCCTCTGCCCATGCCACTGCGTACGGGCTATGGTGGGTTTGAGGGCTCTCCCCTCGATCCCAGGCTGACCTTTACCACTTTCCTCGTCGGCGTTTCGAACCGCTTGGCGCATGCCGCGGCACAAGAAGTTGCAGGGGCCTTCTCCACGCCGCAGCAGCTGTTCAACCCGCTCTTCGTCCATGGCAGCGTCGGCCTCGGCAAGACGCATTTGCTGCACGCCATTTCCTGGGATGTGAAGCAACGCAAGCCCGAGGCGCAGGTCCTCTATCTAACCGCCGAGCGCTTCATGTCCGGCTTCGTGCAAGCCTTGCGTGCGCGGGACGCGCTCGCCTTCAAGGAGAAGCTCCGCAAGATTGACATCCTGCTGATCGACGACATGGAGTTCCTCCAAGGGCCGACCATCCAGCAGGAGTTTTGCCATACGCTGAACTCGCTGATCGACGGCGGGCGGCAGGTCGTGGTGGCAGCAGACCGGGCGCCAACCCAGCTCGACAAGCTCGACATGCGCATGCGGTCGCGGCTTGGCGGGGGACTTGTCGCCGAGATCGGGATTATGGACTATGACCTTCGTCACAAGATTCTGTCGAAGCGCGCGACGGAAGCTTGCTCCGAGACACGGGGGCTTGCCATCTCCGACACGGTGCTTGCCTTCTTGGCCGAACGTCTAACCGAAAGCGGCCGCGAGCTCGAAGGCGCCATCCACCGCTTGCGCGCGAGCTACCAACTCACTGACGAGCAGGTGACCATAGAGATCGCCGAGCAGATCGTGCGCGACCTGATGCGGGGCGCGGAGCCGCGGCGCGTGCGCATCGACGATATCCTGCGCACGGTATCGAAGCACTACGGCGTGAACCGCGGGGACCTCCTGTCAGGGCGGCGCAATCGCTCCATTGTGAGGCCCCGCCAGATCGGCATGTATCTCGCGAAGCTGCTCACCTCGCGCTCGCTACCCGAGATCGGCCGCAGATTTGGCAACCGCGATCACACTACGGTGCTGCACGCGATCCGCAAGATCGAGCAGCTCATGAACGACGACAATCAGCTGCGCGAAGAGATCGAGCTTCTGAAGCGCCTGTTGCGCGACTAGGGGTGAAATTTCGAGGAAATGGGGCCGCCGGCCCCACCTCCCGCTCTTGCAAATTTGCCTCTATCGGGTCAAGTTCAAGCGGGAGTTCTTAAGCTTTCATCGCGCCTTTTTTTGGTTTCGCGCCGGGCCTTTGGCGGTTTTCGGCCGGAATGCATGCAGCCACCCCCAAAGGGACGCTGGAGTGGTATCGCCGTAATCCATGCAGTTCACCATCGATAAGCCGAGTCTCAGCAAGGCGCTCGCCCATGTGGCGAGCGTGGTCGAGCGGCGTAACACCATTCCCATCCTGTCCAACGTTCATCTCGCCACGCGCAACAACGAGCTGAAGCTGACCTCGACCGATCTCGACATGGAAATCGTCGAGACGGTGCCGGCGCGTGCCAAGGGGGAAGGCGCGACCAGCGTGCCCGCCCATATGTTGCACGACATCGTGCGCAAGCTACCTGAGGGAACCGATATCGACATCGCGAGGGAAGGAGATCAGGGCCGGCTCACCATCAGTTGCGGCTCGGCGCGCTTCTCGCTGCAAACGCTGCCTGCCGACGACTTCCCTTCTTTAAGCATCGACGATCTTGGCCACGCCTTTTCCATGCCGGCGGCTGACCTGAACCGGCTCATCGAGAAGACGCGCTTCGCCATCTCCACCGAAGAGACCCGCTACTACCTTAACGGCATCTATCTCCACGCCACGGAAAGCCGTGGCAAGCCCATGCTGCGGGCCGTCGCCACGGACGGGCATCGCCTGGCGCAGGTAGAATTGCCCTTGCCCACCGGCGCAAAGGACATACCGGGCGTGATCGTGCCGCGCAAGACCGTGGCTGAGATCGCCAAGCTCGCCGAGGATGGCGATGGGGACGTGCGCATCGAGCTGTCGCCATCCAAAATCCGCGTCTCCACGGCGCGCGTGGTGCTCACCTCCAAGCTGATCGACGGCACCTTCCCCGACTATGAGCGGGTGATCCCGCAAGGCAACGACAAGACGATGGAGGTCGACAATCACGCCTTCGCTGAGGCCGTCGACCGCGTCTCTACGCTGTCGAGCGACAAGGGGCGCGCGGTGAAGCTCTCCATCAACGACGGCAAGCTCGTGCTTTCGGTGAACAATCCTGACAGCGGTAGCGCGAGCGAGGAGCTTCCCGTGGAGTATGGCTTCGCTCCGCTCGAGATCGGCTTCAATGCCCGCTACCTGCTTGACATTTCGGAGCAGCTGGAAGGCGGCACAGCGGAGTTCCAGCTCGCCGATCCAGGCTCCCCCACCGTGATCCACGACGGTAAGGACACGTCCGCCCTCTACGTGCTCATGCCTATGCGGGTATGAGGGCGGCTCTGAGCGGATATCGCGAGCGGGGCGCTAAGGAGGCGATGGGCGAAGCTCCGGGCGCTGATGCACGGCTCTATGTCCAAGAGCTGAGGTTGACTAACTTCCGCAATTACAAGCGGGTCGCGGCGAGCCTCGAGGAATGCCAGGTGGTGCTCGTCGGCGACAACGGCGCTGGCAAGACCAATTTGCTCGAGGCGGTGTCCCTACTTGGTGCCGGTCAAGGCTTGCGCGGGCGTCCCTATGAGGAGCTTGCCCGGAAAGATGGCCCGGGCGGCTGGGCCGTCGCCGCCCGGGTCATGTCGCTTGAAGGCATGGTGGAGATCGGCACGGGATTTGGACTCGCGGGCCCAAGCGAAGGCTCTGGCCGCAGCGTGCGCATCGCCGGCAAGGAGCAAAGTGCGGGTGCTCTTGCCGACTATGTGCAGCTCGTCTGGGTGATCCCGGAAATGGATGGGCTGTTTACCGGTCCAGCCTCGGAGCGCCGCCGTTTCCTTGACCGGTTGATGCTTGCGATCGATCCGAAGATGCGGGGGCCGCGAGGGCGCTACGACCGCGCCATGCGGCAGCGGAACCGCCTGTTCCAGATGCGCGAAGGATCGCCGTCCCTGTTTGCCGGCCTCGAGGAGCAGATGGCGGAGGCTGGAGTGGCAATCGCCGCGGCAAGGCTCGATGCCGTTGCGCGGCTCTCGGCGCTGATTCGGAGAACCCATGAAGCACGCGGACCTGGACCCTTCCCTTACGCCCTGCTCACCCTTGAGGGCACGCTCGAACGGGCGTTGATGGAGCGCCCGGCGGTCGAGGTCGAGGACGATTATGTGAGCCTGCTCTCGGAGGCACGCGAGCGCGATCGCCTCGCCAGCCGTGCCATTGCAGGACCGCATTTGAGTGACCTAATAGTGTTTCACGGCCCCCACAATGCGCCTGCCGGCGACTGCTCCTCTGGCGAGCAGAAGGCCCTCCTGCTCGGCCTCGTGCTCGCCAAGGCGAGGCTCATCCGGGAGCTTTCGGGTGCGGCTCCCCTCGTCCTCTTCGACGAGGTTGCGGCCCATCTCGATGCAGCCCGGAGAGAGGCCCTTTTTGAGGAAATTCTCGCCCTAAAAGCCCAAGCTTGGATGAGCGGAACCGACCGGTCAACCTTCGCTTCTATCGCGTCGCAGGCCCAAATCTTGGCGTTGAATCGGGGTAGAATAAGCGCCTGATCGGACACCGATTTTGTCCGGCCTAATACCACAGAATTAACCGGCAAGGACCCAATGAAACGAGCCTCAGAAAGGAAAGAAGCTGCGGCCTCCGAATATGGTGCCGAGTCCATCAAGGTGCTGAAGGGCCTCGATGCCGTGCGTAAGCGGCCGGGCATGTATATCGGCGACACCGACGACGGCTCTGGCCTCCACCACATGGTCTACGAGGTGGTGGACAATGCCATCGACGAGGCGCTTGCCGGCTTCTGCGACGAGATCGTTGTGACCTTGAACGCCGACGGCTCCGCCACGGTGGAGGACAACGGCCGTGGCATTCCGACCGAGATCCACAAGGGCGAAGGCGTCTCAGCCGCTGAAGTGATCATGACCCAGCTCCACGCCGGCGGGAAATTCGACCAGAACTCCTACAAGGTGTCCGGCGGCTTGCATGGCGTCGGCGTATCCGTGGTCAACGCGCTGTCGTCCAAGCTCGACCTCACGATCTGGCGTGACGGGCGCGAGCACTTCATGCGCTTTGCCCACGGTGTGCCAGAGGCGCCGCTCGCCGAGGTCGGCCCCGCGAGCAGAACCGGCACGCGCGTCACCTTCGTGCCCTCGACCAAGACCTTCAGCATGGTCGAGTTCGATTACTCCACGCTCGAGCATCGCTTACGCGAGCTTGCCTTTCTGAACTCCGGCGTGCGCATCGTGCTCTCTGACCATCGCGGCGTCGAGCCAAAGACCGAGGAGATGCGCTATGAGGGGGGCTTGCGCGCCTTCGTACGCTTCCTCGACCGCACCAAGCATCCGCTCATCCCTGAGCCCATCGTCGTGGAGAAGGAGCAGGACCGCATCATGGTGGAGGCGGCGCTGTGGTGGAACGACAGCTACCACGAGAATGTGCTCTGCTTTACCAACAACATCCCGCAGCGGGACGGCGGTACGCACCTCGCCGGCTTCCGTGCGGCGCTGACGCGCACCGTCAACACCTACGCTGCTGAATCCGGCATCGCCAAGAAGGAGAAGGTGTCGCTTACCGGCGACGACGCGCGCGAGGGGCTGTCATGCGTGCTCTCGGTCAAAGTGCCCGACCCGAAATTCTCGAGTCAGACCAAGGACAAGCTTGTCTCCTCCGAGGTGCGTCCAGTAGTCGAAGGGGTCATGGCTGACGCCCTATCGCAATGGTTCGAGGAGAATCCCGGCGAGGTCCGAGCCGTGGTGCAGAAGATCGTGGAAGCCGCGGCGGCGCGGGAGGCGGCGCGCAAGGCGCGCGAGCTCACCCGCCGCAAAGGCGCGCTCGATGTCGCGTCGCTCCCCGGCAAGCTCGCCGACTGCCAGGAGCGCGACCCCGCCAAGTCCGAGCTGTTTCTGGTCGAGGGCGACTCGGCCGGCGGCAGTGCTAAGCAGGCGCGGGACCGCGCGTTTCAGGCGGTGCTGCCCTTGCGGGGCAAGATCCTAAATGTGGAGCGCGCGCGCTTCGACAAGATGCTGTCGTCACAAGAAATCGGCACGCTGATCACGGCGCTCGGCACCGGCATCGGCCGCGATGACTTCGATCTCTCCAAGTTACGCTACCACAAAGTCATCATCATGACCGACGCCGATGTGGACGGAGCCCATATCCGCACGCTGCTACTAACCTTCTTCTATCGGCAGATGCCGCAGCTCGTGGAAGCCGGGAACCTCTTCATAGCCCAGCCGCCCCTCTACAAGGTGAAGCGCGGCCAACAGGAGCGCTATCTCAAGGACGAGAAGGCGCTCGAGGACTATCTCATTTCCGAGGGCCTGGAAGACGTCGTGCTCGTCAGCGGCGATGGGGCCTCGCGGGCAGGTGCGGATTTGTGTGACATCGTGGAGACCGCGCGCAAGATCAGCGGCATTCTCAAGGGGCTGCATTCACGCTACTCGCGCTTCGTCATCGAGCAGGCGGCGATCGCTGGCGCGCTCTCCCCTAAGGTTCTAAAGGACTACAAGCAGGCGCAGGCCGCCGCCGGCTATATCGCCAAGCGCCTCGATGCGCTCGCCGATGAGGCCGAACGCGGCTGGCATGGCGAGGCGCTTGCGGAAGGAGGCTTGCGCTTCTGGCGCGAGCTTCGCGGCGTGATGGAGTCCCATCACGTGGATGGGCCGTTCATCGCTTCGGCCGATGCGCTCAAACTCGATCAGTTCGCGGAGCATCTACAGGAAGTCTATGCCCGACCCGCGACGCTCAAGCGCAAGGACATCTCCACCGTCGTGCACGGGCCGTCCGATCTGCTCGATGCGGTGACGGTGGCCGGCCGCAAGGGCCTCACGCTACAGCGCTATAAAGGCTTGGGCGAGATGAACCCGGAGCAGCTCTGGGAGACCACGCTCGACCTCGATACCCGCACCATCCTCCAGGTGAAGGTCGGCGAGCTCGATGAGGCTGACGAGATCTTCTCGCGGCTGATGGGCGACTTGGTGGAACCGCGCCGCGAGTTCATCCAGACAAACGCGCTCGAGGTGGCAAATTTGGATGTGTAGTAGCGAATCTCACCTGTACCGCAACCCCTTAACCCTGGGTCAATCTGGAACGCTTAGCCTCTGAGCGCCAAGGCTCGCCGCCGCGTCGTCGCCCGCGAGCACCGGACGTCACTGGGGCCAAGAGATCCATGCAAGCGCGCCGGAAGTCAAAGCCCTCGGCAAAAGCGAAGGAGCGGGTCGAGCCGCATTTCGGCAAGAGCCGTGCGTCCGCGTGCAAGTCCCGCAAGCCGCAAGCGTGGAAGAGCGCCGACCGCCCCATCCGGCGCGCCGCGCTGGGGATCCTTCTCACCGCCTGCACCTTCGTCGTGGTCATGCTCGGAGGGGGTTTTCTCTACTTCGTCTTGCGTCTTCCCGATCCCATCCTGCTTACCCTCGACGACCGGCCGCCCAACCTCACCATCCTTGCTTCCGACGGCACGGTGCTCGCCGAGCGCGGATTGCGCCGTGGCTATGTGCGGCTCGACCGGCTTCCGGTCTATCTACCGCAGGCGGTGATCGCCACCGAGGACCGGCGCTTCTACAACCATCTGGGCGTCGATCCGGTGGGTCTCGTCCGGGCGGGCGTCCGCAACCTCGCGGCTGGCAGCGTGGTCCAAGGCGGCTCAACCATCACCCAGCAGCTCGCCAAGAACCTGTTCCTCAAGCCCGACCGCACCATGGCGCGCAAGCTTGAGGAGGTCATGTATGCCATCTGGCTCGAGCGGCGCTTCACCAAGGACGAGATCCTCGAGCTTTATTTGAATCGCGTCTATTTCGGCGGCGGCACCTACGGGGTGGAGGCGGCCGCACGACGCTATTTCGGACGCTCGGCGCGGTCCGTCACCCTGACCCAGGCGGCGCTGCTTGCCGGCCTCCTCAAGGCGCCTTCGCGCTACGCGCCCACGCGCAATGTGGAGCTTGCCACCGCGCGCGTGGATGTGGTGCTAGACAATATGGTTGATGCTGGATACCTTACGACAGCAGAGGCGCATGCCGCCGCCCAGAAACCCCTAAGACTCAGGGCGTTTGGCGACCAGACGGGATACCCTTACGCCGTCGACTGGGTGGCCGAGACGCTGCCCGAGGTGGTGGGCGATAATGAGGGAGACCTGATCGTCGAAACCACCATCGATGCCGGCCTCCAGCGCACCGCGCAAGCGACACTGCGCCAAAAGCTCGACGAGGAAGGCAAGACGCTCGACGTGAGCGAAGGCGCCGTGGTGGTGCTCGATCCGGCCGGCGGCATCAAGGCCCTGATTGGCGGCCGCTCCTACCGCTCAAGCCCCTTTGACCGGGCGGTGAAAGCGCTCCGGCAGCCGGGCTCCGCCTTCAAACCATTCGTCTACCTCACCGCGCTCGAAAGCGGCTACACGCCAGACTCGATCGCCGATGATGAGCCGGTCATCGTGGACGGCTGGTCGCCTAAGAACCACAGCGGCACCCATCGGGGTGAGGTCACGCTCAGGGACAGTTTCGCCCAGTCCATCAACACCGTCGCGGTGAAGCTTGCCGACGACGTCGGTCGCCCCGAGGTGGTGCGCACCGCGCGGCGGCTCGGCATTCATTCCGAGTTGCACGACCGCCCGTCGCTTGCGCTCGGCACTGCCGAAGTCACCCCGCTGGAGCTTGTCGCGGCCTATGTCCCTTTCGCCAATGGCGGCGAGGGCGTAGCTCCGCACATCATCGCGCGGGTGCGGAACGGCGACCGCAAGCTGCTCTACGAGTTCAAGGGCTCAAACCTTGGCCGGGTCGTGGATGATTCTTACGTCGCGGAAATGAACGACATGATGAATGCGACGCTCGTCATCGGCACCGGCAGGCAGGCCGCGTTCCCGGGCCAGATCGCCGGCGGCAAGACCGGCACGAGCCAGGGCTCACGCGACGCATGGTTCGTGGGCTACACCGCACACTACGTGTGCGGTGTGTGGGTGGGCAATGACGACGATTCGAAGATGCGGAATGTGAGCGGCGGCACGCTTCCTGCTCACATCTGGCATGACATCATGGTTTACGCCCACCAAGGCAAGCAGCCTTTGGCCCTCCCCGGCGCGCACTCGCCCTGGCCGGAAGAGACAGCCTCCAGGCTTTGGAGCGAGCCGGCGGGCGAGAGATCCAACGAGCCGCTCTATCGCCGCATGCTCGGTATCCTTTCCGGCGGATAATTGCTACTCGATGGTGCGCTTGGGCGAGCGCCCATTAGCGGACGGTAGCATGCCCTCCGAGCCATAGCGGTGCAGGCTTGCACCGTACTTGCGCAGCCATGACCGCGCCTCCTCATGACGCGGCATGATCCGCTCGACGAGATTCCAGAATCGGGGTCCGTGATTCATGTGCCCAAGATGGGCGACCTCATGCGCGGCGAGATAGTCGAGCACGAAGGGCGGCGCGAGCACGAGCCGCCAAGAAAAGGACAGTGCGCCGGAGGTCGAGCATGACCCCCAGCGCGTAGTCTGGTCGCGCACGAAGATGCGGCTTGGAATGAGATCCAGACGATTGGCATGTACGGCGACCCGCGCCTTTAGATCTTGATGCGCCTGCCGCTTGAGCCAATCGAGCATGCGCCGCGGCGCGTGCTCGGGCTCGCCGGCAACGACGAGGCGCGGCAGCCTGCGGATCGGCAGACGCGCACCTTGCGGCCAGGCGGGTGCGACCTTCGCATCTTCTGCAGCTTCCATCCACACCACGCCGCGACGCCGCACCGTGCCGGCGAAGCGGATCAGGTGAGCGAAACCGCGCAAAGGAACGATGGCACCATGTGTGAAGGGCACGGGCTCCGACAGCCCAGCGACGCGTTCCTTTAGCCAATCGAGGTGGCGCGACAGAAATTCATCGGCTTCGGCGAAGCTCGTATAGACCGGCATGGTTAGAATCGCGCCACGCCGCGCTTCGCTCACCTGGAGGCTGAAGCGGCGCGCGCGCGAACTGCGGCGCAACAAAAGGGGAAGGCCGAGACCCCTGATCTTAACTTCGATGGTTTCGCCGTTTCCGGGCCTCAGCCGCCTAAGCATGACTACGCTCCCTGCGCCGATCGATTTTCGCTCGATTCGGCGAAGTTACAGTAACACAGGCGCCGAGGAAGGGAGTGCCTAAGCTTTAGAACTTTCGGCCGAAGGATCGCGCCAAGAGTCCCCCTCGCCGCTGATGCGTCGCGACGAAGCCATTGATTTTCGGTACGATTTCAGTGCGGAAGCGAGACCCATTGAAAACGCCATAGTGACCGACGCCGGGCTGCAAATGGTGCTGCCGCATGGAGGCCGGGAGGTTCGTGCACAGAGCGTGTGCGGCGAAAGTCTGGCCGATTCCAGAGATATCGTCCTTCTCCCCCTCCACGGTCATGAGAGCGACGCGGCGAATGGCCTCAGGGTCGACGCGGCGGCCTCGATGGACCATCTCTCCCTTGGGCAGAGCATGCTCGAGGAAGACAGTGTTGATGGTTTGCAAGTAGTACTCGGCCGTGAGATCCATGACTGCGAGAAACTCGTCGTAGAATTCCCGATGCTTGTCGGCAGAGTCGCCATCGCCCCTGATCAGATTGTTGAACAGGTCGCGATGGGCGGCGAGATGGCGGTCGAGATTCATGCCCATGAACCCGCTCAACTGCAGAAATCCAGGATAGACATGCCGCATCATGCCTGGATGCGGCCAGGGAACCTGAGTAATGACGCTCCGTTCGAACCAAGCGAGGCTGCGCCCATCGGCAAACCGGTTCACCGCGGTCGGGTTCACCCTCGCGTCAATCGGGCCCGCCATCAGAATCATTGAGCGCGGGGCGCATCGGTCGCGCATGGCCTCGAGCAGTGACACCGCGGCGAACACCGGCACGGTCGGCTGGCAGACCGCCATCACATGCACATCGCCCTTGAAATACCTTATGAATTCAATGAGGTAGTCGATATAATCGTCGAGGTCGAAAGGGCCCGCGGCACGGGACACCCGGCGCGCATCCCGCCACTCGGTGATATAGACCTCATGATCTGGGAGCATGTCGTGCACGGTGCCGCGCAAGAGCGTCGGGAAGTGGCCGGCCATGGGCGCCACAATCAGCACCTTGCTGTCCTTGCTCCGCCTCGCCTGCGATAGATCTCGCTCGAAATAAACGAGGTTACAGAATGGCTTAGCAATAAGACGGCGCGCCCGCACAGCGACGTCGCGCCCGTCCACCGTGATGGTTCGGATACTCCAGGCGGGCTTGCGGTAACGCCGCGTGGTGCGCTCGAAGAGCTCGAGAGCTGCCGCCGCACCCCGGCCGAGCGGTGTGTGCGACGCCGGATTCAGCGGATTGCGGAATAAGAGTCTGCAAGCCTCGGCCGCCGCCCGCGCTGGGCTCAACGCGGCTTGGTTAAGTTCGTACAAATTGTAAAGCATGGATCGACCTCCTGCTCTCTTGACCGCACAGGGTGCAGCAACTCATGATGCATCGCAAACTTAAATGGTGATTCTATGTTGCAGCGCAATGAAAAGGCCGCGGTCCGGCGTTAGGGCCACGCGGTTAGAGCAAACGGCCCAACTTTTCCGCAATTTCTTGGGCACTCGTGCCATAGGCAAAGTGCGTCACATATCGACCTTCGGGGTCCATAAGATAAACGAGCGCCGAATGGTCGATGGTATAGTCGCCGGGTAAAGCCTTATTCTCAACCTTAGAATAAGCCACCCGAAAGGCCTTGGCGACGGCGGCAATCGCCTCGAGTGAGCCGGTCAACCCCACGAAATTCGGCCCGAAGCTCTTCACATACTCAGCCATCGCCGCTGACGTATCCCGCTCGGGGTCGACCGTGATAAAGATGGGGACCACCTTTTTGGCCTTTTCGCCGAGCTGGTCGAGCGCCTGAGCGATGATTTGCAGCTCCGCCGGGCAGACGTCCGGGCAATGGGTGAAGCCGAAGAAGATGAGCATGTAGCGGCCGCGGAAGTCGCGGTCGGTGACGGTTTTGCCGGCGGTGTCCGTAAGCAGGAAGGGTCCGCCGATGAGCGCGGTGCCAGACGATTGGACCGGCTGCTCTCCTTGCGGCGTGGTGAGAAGCAGGACGCCAACGCCAGCAAGAGCGCCGATCAGGAAGCTCGCCATGATGAAGGAGGCGAGGCGCGTTCGCATTTACTCACCAAGCTGCAGGAGCGTTCCATGTATCCGGGCCCTCTGCAGAAACCAGCAGAACGCGAGATAGCCGACGGTCAGATACGCAGCGTTCAGCCCGAGCGCCCACCATAGCTGCGTTACGTCGAGGACACCATGCATAAGGATCGAGCGCATGCCCTCGAACACATGGGTCGGCGGCAGTGCAAGCGCAGTCGGCTTCAGCCAATCGGGCAGCACCGATACAGGGTAGTAGACGCAGGAAAGAGGCAGCAGGATGAATGCGAGCGACCATGCGAGCTCCTCGGCGCCGAGCCCATAGCGCAAGATGACGCCGGCGGAGAGAAGGCCGAGCGACCAGCTCGTGAGCACGAGCAGCGCGAAGAAGGCGACAAGCGCAAGCCCTAGATCGAGCAGGTTGAAGCCGAAGATGAAATAGGCGGCGACGGCGACAGGGATCATACTCACGGCCAGGCGGATCACGCTCCACACGCTCAAGGCGGCGACGAGCTCGAAGGGACGGAGCGGGCTCGTCATGAGGTTCCCGAGATTGCGCGACCACATCTCCTCGATAAAGGTCGTGGAGAAGCCGATCTTGGAGCGGAAGAGAATATCCCAGAGGAGCACGGCGCCGATCAAGACGCCAGCGGCCTGAACAAGCGGACTCGAGGTCCCGGCGAGATATTTCTGCAGGAACCCCCAGGTGAGCATTTGCAGGAAGGGCCAGTAGATAAGCTCGACCAGCCTGATGCCGGAGCTGCGCAAGAGATACATGTAGCGCCGCACGAGTGCGCCGATTCGACGGAGCGAAGCGCGAAGACCGGAGGGAGGCAGGAGCACCGCAACGGCGCCGGATTGACATGAAAAGCCGCTCATGACGCCTTCCTCGCTTCCGGCGCATCTCCCTTGTCGGCGAGCCGTGCGCGACCGCGCACGACATCGAGAAACACCTCTTCCAGCGTCTCGCGACCGTAAGCCTCTATCAGCACCGCCGGCGTCTCGTCCTCGAGGATGCGGCCCGCGTCAAGCAGGATTACGCGATCGGCGAGGCGTTCCACTTCCGCCATGTTGTGCGACGCGAACAGGATCGTGGCGTGGCGCGCCTCGGCATATTCCTTGAGCTTTCGCCGCACCCAGTCGGCAGTGTCGGGGTCGAGCGACGCCGTAGGCTCGTCGAGCAGCAGGAGCTCCGGCGCGTTGAGCAGTGCCTTGGCGAGTCCGACCCGCGTCTTCTGCCCAGCCGACAGTTTGCCCGTGGCGCGGTCGAGCAGCGCCGTGAGCTGCAGATTCTCAGCGAGAAAGGCGACGCGCTCCTCGGCATTGGCGATGCCATATAGGCCTGCATAGACCGTGAGGTTCTGACGCACGGTCAGCCGCATCGGTAGGTCGACATAGGGGCTCTGAAAATTGAGCCGCTGGGCGACCTGGTAGCGATTGCGGCCCATATCGGCGCCGAACACTCTCACTTCGCCAGAGGTCGGCACCACAAGTCCTAGCAGCATGGCGATGGTCGTGGTCTTGCCGGCGCCGTTGCCGCCGAGCAGCGCCACGACCGAGCGCGGCTTGAGCGCGAAGGTGATGTGGCTGACGGCGGTGACATTGCCGTAAACCTTAGTGAGGTCCTTGACCGTCACGGGGCTCGTTTCGGCCAAGTCCTGCGATGCGGTTACTCTCTCATCCATAGCTCAAGCGCCTGCCGCGCTTTGTCCGAATTATGGCCGAGCTCCCCATGCTAAACTTCACCTATGAGCGTACTCGACATTAGTCAAACGGCCGCGCGCACCAAGGTGCGGGAGGACTTGCTCCGCCGCGGCGAAAGCCGCTTGCGCTTACAGACCATCGTCAGGCTTCGCTGGATCGCCGTGCTTGGCCAGAGCGCCACGGTGATCATCGTCTATTCGCTGATGGGCGTCGACCTGCCGATCGGCGCCTGCCTTGCCGTGATTTCGCTCTCGGCCTGGCTCAACGTAGCGCTCCGCCTCCGTTATCCCGCAAGCCAGCGTTTGCAGAGCCACTACGCCTTCCTGATGCTCGGCTACGACATCCTTCAGCTCGGTGCATTGCTCTATTTGACCGGGGGGCTAGAGAACCCCTTCGCCTTCCTGCTCATCGCCCCGGTGACGGTGTCGGCCTCGACCTTGCCGCCGAGGGTGACGGTGGCGCTTGGCGGCCTTGCTATACTGGTGGCGACGCTGCTCACCGAGTTTCACTTACCTCTGCCGTGGTTTCACCATTCGCGGTTTCTGCTACCGCTGCCCTATGTGATGGGAGTCTGGGCGGCCGTCGTTTCGGGCATTCTCTTCATCGGGCTCTACTCTTGGCGCACGGCGGAGGAGGCGCGGCGCATGGCGGGGGCCTTGGCGGCAGCGGAGCTTGTGTTGGCGCGCGAGCAGAGGCTGTCCGCGCTCGACGGCCTCGCCGCCGCTGCCGCTCATGGTCTTGGGACACCTTTGGCGACGATCGCGGTCGTGGCCAAGGAATTGTTGCGCGACGCCAAGCCCTCCGACCCGCACTACGAGGATCTCGTGCTCCTGCGCGCGCAAGCCGAGCGCTGCCGCACCATTCTCGGCGATCTCGCCGGCATGGGCGAGCAGCAAGACTTCATCGTCTCGAGATTGCCGATCAGCCATCTCATCGAGGAGTTCGTGGCACCGCACCGGATTGTCGCCGTGCCGATCGAGGTGCAAGCCGGCCCGGCGCCGGGGGTGAAGCCGGGCGACCGGTCCGCACAGGAGCCGGTGATGCTACGCAATCCGGGTGTGATCTATGGGCTTGGCAATCTCGTGGAGAACGCCATCGACTTCGCCGCGAGCGAGGTCGAGGTCAAAGCAAGCTGGTCCGAGGATGAAGTGAGGATCGAGATCGCCGATGACGGCGCAGGTTTTCGGCCTAACGTGCTCGAGCAGCTTGGCGAGCCCTTCGTAACCACGCGGCCTGGCCATGGCGGGAGCGGCCAGCCGGACGAGCATGTCGGCATGGGGTTAGGCTTCTTCATCGCCAAGACTCTGCTCGAGCGCTCAGGTGCCCGGCTTGAGCTTGCCAATCGCGCTTTGCCCCCAGGTGGCGCCGCCGTCACCGTAGTCTGGCCGCGGGGGAAGTTCGAACAGGCCTTGGAAAAGGTCGAATGGCAACTAAAGCCAGTGGCTTAAAGCGCAGGGAAACATCCCTGTGACGCCCTGGCCGCTTGCGGAAATGCGAGCGAAGACATAGGTCTAAGCGGGCCCTTGTGGTCGCCGGTCAACCCTTGCGAAAGCTTTACTTGTGATAAGGGGGGCCTTGGGCACTATGGCTCGAGGACATGGGAGGCTTCAGAATGGAAGCTCAGCAGACCTGGCCCATCCCCCAGGACAATACGCTCCTCATCGTCGATGACGACCGCGCCTTTCTTGCGCGGCTGGCGCGCGCCATGGAGACCCGCGGATTCGAAGTCGAGACGGCGCCAACCGTGGAGGACGGCCTTGCCTCTCTCCGCCGCAGGCCGCCCGCCTTCGCCGTGGTTGACATGCGTCTTGATGACGGCAGCGGCATCGACGTCATTGCGGCGCTCAAGGACGTACGCCCCGAGGCGCGCGCCGTGGTGCTCACTGGCTACGGAAATATCGCCACCGCGGTGACTGCGGTGAAGCTCGGCGCGGTCGATTATCTCGCCAAGCCAGCTGACGCCGACGACGTTTATCAGGCGCTGGTCGCGCCGGGAGATGCCAAGGCGCCGCCGCCGGAGAATCCGATGTCGGCGGATCGGGTGCGCTGGGAGCACATCCAGCGCGTCTACGAGCTTTGCAATCGCAACGTCTCAGAGACGGCGCGGCGGCTCAATATGCATCGGCGCACGCTTCAGCGGATCCTAGCCAAGCGCGCCCCGAAGTAACCTTTCAGAGTTCGAAGCTACAGCCTGGGTCCGGGTGAAGCTGGAGTCTCAGCGACGCGGCGTGGGCGAAGGTTAGCGTCATCGCCTGCGCCGTGTCGCGCGTAAGCGCTCCTCGGCCGGTTCCCGCACCAGATGTGCGCCATGCCGGTCGGCGAGCATCAGTCCCGAATCCTGAGGGATCACGTGGCAGGGGAAGTCGGGAGACACCGCAAAATAGAGCTGGTCGCAATAGGACTTGCCATCGGACTGAACATCGAGCACGCAGGACTTGATCTCGACGATCCAGATGTCGCGAGGGAGACAGGCCCACCACGTCCGCGCGGCGGTCGTTGCCAAACGAAAGTTCGTTCACCACCGAATGGCCGAGTGCCCTTATGGCCCGGCAGACGCCGCGCTGGATCTCGGTGGCGGCAGCTGATTGGCGGCCGTCGAACGCAATGACGGGGTCAGAGTCCTGCACGTGGTTGCCTATCGAGGAATGATCGACTATGAGTCGGCGCCTTCACAGAGTTGTGCACGCTTAAGCATTCCGCGTTGTGGAACAAGCTGCTAAATCTACAAGTTAGCATTTTGGCAAAAAGAAACCGCAGAGAACTGCGGTTTTTTATTGAACAAAAGGTGAAATTGGCACCCGATGGGCACCCTTGGCGGTCTATTTTGCCAAGAGGTTCGCCACTGCCGCAGCCGCCGCAGCATCGGTATTGCTGAATAGGTGCGAGTACACTGATAGGGTGAGCGCTGGCGATGCGTGTCCCAAGCGCTTGCTTACCGTCACCACGTCGATGCCTGCCGCGATCAATGCCGAGGCATGGGTGTGACGTAAGGCGTGGAACTTTACGCCGCCGACTGCGCGCTTCCACATCGCCGTGACGTAATCGGCTCTAATGGGCTCGCCTTCATGGTTGGAGAAGACGAGCGCGTCAGGCTGGGGCTTGCCGAGCCCGAGCCTCATCCTCATCTCCAATTGCTGACGGCGATGCTCAGCGAGCATCATCACAGTGGACTCAGGAATAGAGATTGTGCGCCTTCCAGCGCGTGTCTTTGGCGTCTTGAAGCGAACAGCTCCCACGGTCTCTTCGAGGCTGCGCTCGACCGTCACCATGGTGCCAGAGATATCTTGCCAGCGCAGCGCTAACAGCTCACCGCGGCGCATGCCGCTAGCAAGCGCTAAGCTGACGATAGGAAACAGCATGGTGCCATGTAGCGCCTTTAGCACGTCAGAGATTTGTGCCGGAGACAATATCTCCACTTCGGCTGTGCTACGCACCGGGGGCTTTATCGCCACAGCGACATTGCGTGATACAAGTTCAAGATCGACTGCCGACTTCAATGCTGCCTTCAGAACGCGCAGCACATAGCGGGAAAAGTGACCGGCTTGGACATGTGCCGGTCGTAACTTCTGCAACGGGATATTGCCGATAGCTGGAATGATGCGCCTCTCTATGATGATGCCATAGGTCTCAACCGATCCTGCCGACAATCTCTCCTTTGCGTCGACGAGCCATTGGCGGAGATAGGCACTTGTGAGAATCTTCTCAGGCTCGATG
>DASPOV010000005.1:0-7808 GCA_035625815.1 Methyloceanibacter sp. | reverse complement strand
CGCCCATGGTGCGCCTCAGGTGCGTGACCGGCGACGCGAGTGTAGACCCTCGGCAATCAAGAAGGCGCTAGAGAGAAGGCCAGGGTGGGATTCATCAACGGCAAAGAGGCCGAGGGTGAGGCTCCGTTAGCCAAGAAAAGTTGGCACCCGAATTGGCACCCAACTGTACCGCACAGGCCACCACCTGACGGTACTGTGAAGTGTTAGGGGTTGCATTTTTCTGCAGAGAACCGCACTTAAGGGCACAAGGAAACACTGCCTAGTGTGGATGCCGCAGAATCTACAATTCAGCAGTGGGCCGTGAGGATTGATCGCCTGTACTGACTCGGCGAATGTGAGATGGGTTGCCTGGGAGAGGGTTATGAGTGCGTGCGATGCTATCCTCCTCGACAACACTCCTCATACCCCCGCTCAATCGCTTTATGATCGCCTGATCGCGACGCGCCGCCTCTCCGCGGAGCTGGCACGGCCTTTGAGCGACGAGGACCAGGTCGTCCAGGCCAATGACGATGCAAGTCCAACCAAATGGCATCTCGCTCACACCACCTGGTTCTTCGAGGCCTTCGTGCTCAAGCCCTTCCTGGAGGGTTACTCACTCTTCGACGAGCGCTTCGAATATTGCTTCAACTCCTATTACGAGAGCGTCGGCGCCCGTCAGCCGCGCGGGAAGCGTGGGCTGCTGACGCGGCCCTCGGCCGATGAGGTGCGCGCCTATCGCGAGCATGTCGATGCCGCGCTTGAGCGGCTCTGTGAGCGCGGCATAGAGCCTTGGGCGGCGGAGCTGATCGAGCTCGGCATCAATCATGAGCAACAGCATCAGGAGCTTCTGCTCACCGATATTTTGAGCCTGTTCGCGAGCGAGCCTTTGAAGCCGGCTTATGCCCGCGCCAATCCAGGTGTCGCCATGGCTGAGGTGGCTCCGCTTGAATGGGTATCCTTCGACGGCGGCATTTTTGCCGTGGGTCATGATGGCGATGGTTTCGCTTATGACAATGAGGGGCCGCGGCACGATCAGTTGGTCCGTCCCTTCGAGCTCGCCAATCGCTGCGTCACCAACTCCGAATGGATCGCCTTCATCCATGATGGCGGTTATTCGACACCCACGCTGTGGCTCACCGACGGCTGGGCCATGGTGAACGCTGAAGGATGGACCGCGCCGCTTTATTGGGAAGAGGCAGACAGCGGCTACATGCAGATGAGCCTTCAGGGCTTCCGGCCGCTCGATCCGGCGGCGCCCGTCTGCCATGTGAGCTATTACGAGGCGGACGCCTTTGCTCGCTTTGCCGGATACCGGTTGCCGTCCGAATTCGAATGGGAGGTGGCGGTGAGCGGTGTGCCCCTCAAGGGACGCACCCTGGGAGCAGGGCACCTGCGGCCGCTGCGCGCCGAGACAGACGGTGCTGGGCTGAAGCAGATATATGGCGACGTTTGGGAATGGACCGGAAGCGCGTATCTGCCCTATCCCGGCTTCAAGGCAGCGCCTGGCGCGCTCGGCGAGTACAACGGCAAATTCATGTGCAATCAGTTCGTGCTCAGGGGCGGCTCCTGCGCCACGCCCGAAGGACACATCCGTAAGACCTATCGCAATTTCTTCTACCCCCATCAGCGCTGGCAGTTCATGGGCTTGCGCCTCGCCAGTGACGCCTGATGGAGAGAGACATCCCCCATTCCCTCGCCGAAGACCTCGGTCGGTCCTCGACCCCTCCCGCCCCGAGGCTCGATACTGCGCGCGCCGACTTTGCTGAAGCCGTGCTTGCCGGCTTTGCGCGGAAACCCCGCAGCCTTCCCTGCCGCTTTTTCTACGATGCCCGCGGCTCTGCGTTATTTGAGGAAATCACCCGGCTTGAAGAGTATTACCCGACGCGCGTGGAGACGGCTTTGCTCGAAGTCTACGGCGCGGAGATCGCGGACCGCATCGGCGACGCCTGCGTGCTGGTGGAGTTTGGCTCAGGTTCAAGCCGCAAGACGAGTCTCTTGCTGAGCGCGCTTGCCCGCGTCGCGGTGTATGTGCCGATCGATGTGGCTGGCGCGAGTCTGGCGGAAGCCGCGGAGTGGCTTTCCGAGCGGCATGACGGCCTCGCTATCAGGCCGCTCGTCGCCGACTTCACCAAGCCCCGTACGCTGCCCGTGGTCGCGCGGCGCTCGCGCAAACTCGGCTTCTTCTCCGGCTCGACCATCGGCAATCTCACCCATGCCGAAGCTCAAGCCTTTCTCGCCGATGCCGCGCGGCTGCTCGGACGGGGCGCCGCGTTTCTCATCGGCGTCGATCTGAAGAAGAATCCGGCGATCCTGCTTCCTGCCTATAACGATCGCCGCGGCGTCACCGCAGCCTTCAATCTCAATCTGCTTGAACGCATTAATCGCGAGCTTGATGCCGACATCGATGTCAGTCGTTTCACCCATGACGCAATCTATGACGAGCATCAGGGCCGCATCGAGATGCATCTCGTGAGCCTGGCGCGCCAGATAGTGCGGGTGTTGGGCCACGAGTTTCGCTTCGGCAGAGGCGAACGCATTCACACCGAGAATTCGCACAAATATTCGGTGGCGGAGTTCCAGGCGCTCGCGCAGCGCGCGGGCTGGCGGCCGGCCGAGGTCTGGACCGACGGGAACCTGCTTTTCAGCCTGCATTTGCTGCGGCTGGCATAGCCCCTACCCCATACCACTCTCGTCATGACCGGGGTTGTCCCAGCCATCCACGTATCCGGTTGGAACAGGTGGCTTGCCGAGCAACGCGGTCTCGGGGCATGGTGCCGCTAGCTGCCAAGAAGGGGGCGCGCGGTGCCAGATCTTGTTCCCGGGAATGCGGCGATCGGCCAATCCGGCGGCCCGACCGCGGTGATCAATCAATCACTTGTTGGCGTCATCGAGGGTCTCAAGAAGGGGCTCCGTGCCACTGACCACGCGAAGCGGATCATCGGCATGCGGCACGGCGTAAGGGGCTTGGTCAAGGGCGGCGAGGACGGGCTGGTTGACCTCAGCTCTATCCCCGCGGATCGGCTCAACCGCATTGCGCGGACGCCCTCAGCTGCGCTCGGCTCCACCCGGGACAAGCCCGACGAGGCCTATTGCCAGAAGATTCTCGACGGGTGCCGGGCCCAGGATATCCGCTATTTCTTTTATATCGGCGGCAACGACTCGGCCGACACCTGCCGCATCGTTAGCGAGAAGGCGGTAGGTGCGGGCTACGACCTCCGCTGCTTTCATGTGCCGAAGACCATCGACAACGATCTGCTCGAGAACGACCACACGCCTGGATTTCCATCGGCCGCGCGCTACGTGACCCTCGCGTTGATGGGGGACGCACTCGACAATGCGAGCCTCGGGGGCATCAAGATCAACGTGATCATGGGGCGGAACGCTGGTTTCCTCGCGGCCGCGGCATCGCTGGCGCGTGGGCAGCCGAGTAATGGCGCAAGCCCCGCCGATCGCGCTCCTCCCCATCTCGTCTACCTGCCAGAAGTGCCCTTCTCCACCGACGCGTTCCTTGCCGATGTGGAGGGTGTCTACGCCAAGCTCGGGCGCTGCCAGATCGCAGTGAGCGAAGGCATTCGCGACAGCAAGGGCGAGCAGATCGGGCCGAAGCTCATGCGCGGCCATAGCGAGGTCGATGCCCATGGCAATGTGCAGCTCTCGGGCTCGGGCGCGCTCGGCGACGGGCTTGCCGACCTCGTCAAGTCTGGGCTCACGCCGAAGGGGGGGAAGGCACCGCGCGTGCGTGCCGACACCTTCGGCTATATCCAGCGCTGTTGGCCGCATCCCTCCTCCGTCGATGCAATAGAGGCGCGGCGAGTTGGCCTTTACGCAGCGGAGCTTGCCGCGAAGGGCGATGCGAGCGCCTCGGTGATCATCCGGCGCGTGAGCAGCCCGCCTGATGCTTACGCAAGCGACTGCGCCCGCGCCGACCTTGCCGCGGTGGCACGGCTCACCCGTCATGTACCGCCGGAGTTCATCTTAGGCTTGAACGATGTGAGCGCCGCCTTTCACGCCTATTGCCGCCCGCTCGTCGGTGACCTACCTCAGCTGGAGCGGATTTGAGACCCTACACCTCCACCAGCTCGCGTACATAAGTTGGAAGGGCGAAGGCCGCGACGTGCACGTCTGGCCGCCAATAGCGGGTGGAAAAAGCACCTGCTTTGGCGTAGCGCCGCTCGATCTTGCGGCGCTTATGCTGTCGCAATTCGCCATCGTTGGTCGCCCAACCGAAGGACATCGGCCCCCCGACATAGGTCGGCGTGGTGGCGAGATAGGCGAAGGCATCATCGAACATTTCCCGGAAATAGCCCACGCTTTGCTTAAGCTCGGGCGCCTGTAGGAAGGGGAGCCCATTCTGGGTGACGAGCACGCCGCCAGGGACCAACGCCTTTCGGCACCCGGCATAGAACTCGCGGGTGAACAGCACCGCGCCAGGGCCGATCGGATCGGTCGAGTCGACCATGATCACGTCGAAGCGCTCATTCGTCTCGGCCACAAATTTGGTGCCGTCGGCGATCACGATTCGCGTGCGCGGGTGGTCATAGGATCCCGCCGACACTTCTGGGAAGTGCGCGCGGCAGAGGTCGATCACGCTCCTATCGATCTCGCAGAGCGTGACGCTCTCAAGCTCCGGGTGCTTCAGCGCCTCGCGTAGCACGCCGCCATCACCACCACCCACGATGAGCGCCTTTTTCGCCCGCCCATGGGCAAACAAAGGCACATGCGATATCATCTCGTGGTAGACGAACTCATCCTTCGATGCGAGTTGGATCACCCCGTCGAGCATCATCACTCGCCCAAATTCGGGGTTCTCAAAGATGATCAGGTGCTGATGTTCGGTCTCGCTGTCGAAGAGAACGCGATCCGCCTTCAGACGGATGCGGAAGCCGCGGTGTAACGTCTCTTCGACCCACCGTTCCATCGATTCATCTCCTTGCCGCGCAGATGCTCCTTGATCACCACCTTGCGAGGCGAAAATGCCTCTTTCAACACGTCGATGGCGCGTCGTGGATTGGTCTGGCCGCACATGAAGACATCGAGGGCGGCATAGCCGTATTCCGGCCAGCTGTGGATCGATATGTGCGATTCGGCGAGCACGGCCACGCCCGACACTCCGCCATTTGGCGCGAAGTGATGGAGGTGGATGTGCAGGAGCGTGGCTCCGGCAACCTCGACGCAGCGTCGAAGCGTAGCTTCGATGTGCTCTAGATCGTCGAGCCGCTCCGCTCGCACCAGATCGATGATGAGATGGGTGCCCGCGTAGCGAACCCCGTCACGCTCACAGAAAAAATCCTTGCGCTCGTCCTCGCGCGAGGCGCAGCAACGAGAAAGCTTTTCTTCCGTTTGGGCGGTGCTTGAACCACGATCCAAGTCCATCCCCAATTGGAAGAGGGCGTCATCGGACATGGCGTCCTCCCCAACCAGCAGATGTTCCAGTTAAACGACGCGCTATGTACACCCATGCAGCAGCGATGCAAGAAGTTTTTGGCCCTTGGAGGCCGAAGGGCCTAATAAAAGTATTAGCTGCCCCTCCGAGCGGGACGCGAGCGGCGCCTTAATGCCTAGGCGCTCTCCTTTCGCGGTAGTCCTCAAGCCTATCGTCGATGCAGAAGCAAAAGGTGCGGGTCGTGATGCTCGGCGGGCTCGGCATTCTTGCCGGCGCTCTCGGAGCGGCGAACGCGGCGGAAGAGCTGCCGCGGCTCGGCGTTACGCTCACCGCCACGTCCGTCTCAGGACTCTCTTCCGGGGCCTATATGGCCGGCCAGATCGAGGTCGCCCACTCCAAGGACATTGTCGGGGCCCGCATCGTCGCCGGAGGCCCCTTTGCCTGCGCCGAGACCGACCCGAGGCGCCTTTACCCCTACTGGCCCAAGCCACTCGGCCCGCACAACCTGCATACTCAAGCAGATGGCCGTGGCGAACGGTCGACAGGGTAAGGGCCATCGGGTTGCGGATACTCGCTTTTGCCGAAGCATGGGCGCGGCGCGGCGGCTATGGCATGATCATACTCAACGACCGTATCGGTGCGGAGGCGTTCTTGAAGCAAGCGAGCCCTTTGACGAGAATACGATCCCGCATATCAGGATGACCAAACGCATTTTTGGGAGGGAAACGCATGAGCTTGGAGGTTGGCGACAAGGCGCCGAGTTTCACCCTGCCGGCCGACGGCGGCGGCAAGGTCTCGCTGAAAGACCTGAAGGGCAAGAAGGTCGTGCTCTATTTCTATCCCAAAGATGACACCTCGGGCTGCACAGCAGAGGCCTGCGCCTTCCGCGACATCCTCCCTGACTTCTCCAAGGTGAAGGCTGCGATTATCGGCATCTCGCGCGATCCGGTCGCGAGCCACGACAAGTTCAAGAAGAAATTCGACCTGACCTTCCCACTCGCCTCCGACGAGGCCGGCAAGGTGTGCGAGGCCTATGGCACCTGGGTGGAGAAGAGTATGTACGGAAAGAAGTACATGGGCATCGAGCGCTCTACCTTCCTCATCAACGAGAAGGGCGTCATACGCACCATCTGGCGAAAAGTTAAGGTGCCGGGTCACGCAGAGGATGTGCTGAAGGCGGCAGAAGCGCTGAAATAAGGAGGCGGGCATTGCAAGGAGAACAGGTGGCATGAAAGCCGGCTGAATCCCCAAAGGCTGCCTCTGGGGGCAATGAAGGCCCTCGGCGCTGTCGAAACCTATACTCAGGCGAGCGGGCTCGACAGTCGCTGATCGATCTCGTGAAGACCCGCACCTCGCAGATCAATGGCTGCGCGTACTGCATTCACCTGCGTTCGCGGGACGCCCGGACGAAAGGCGAAAGCGAGGAGCGTCTCTATCTCTTCAACGCTGCCGCGCACTCGCGGAGGACGAGATCGTGAAGCTGACGCTCGCCGTATGCCAGCGCCACCCTCAAACCCGTGGCAGCCAAGAAGTTGCCCAATGCGCGAGCAACAGCGTCACGGCGGCCTTTGTCAGCTATGCAGAGCGCATTTGGCTGATTTCCACTTTTCCTGATTTTGGCAGATTAGGTAATGAACTTGTTAGCGCCCAAGCCTGACTGCTGGCCGCTCGCCGTTGGCGAACTCAACGCCCGCCTTCTCTAGCGCCTTCTCGATGGCTGCTAGGGTCTCGGAGACTCCGCCATAACGCCGGGTCTCGACGTGCGACACTGTGTGGTAGTGAATGCCAACGCTTGGCTCGTCAACCGCTTCCCGTCTTGATCCTCTCGGCGAGCGAGAGACGCGGCGCTGGCGGGTTTGCCAGCTCCACCACGTTGCCCACGTGGCGGGCCTCGAATTCCATGAACTTGTTAATCATTGCGTGCGTCCCCTTCAAATCGGCTACTCTCGCATCCCGCTCGCTTTGCAGCTGCTGGACCATTTTCTCAAAGTGGGCAAAAGCGGCTCTGATCTGCGCCTCGATAAAATTGGCGCGCTCTTCTAGATCGCTACGGATATCGCGCATTACTATTCCCTCCATATTATCGTGCATCAGTTGTAGTAGTGTTAGCTGAACGGAAACCTGTGGCAGTGTTGTGGCCATGGGGTGCACTTCAACTTCGGCACGCAATTCAACCCACGATAGAGCGGGTGTTTCCTACCGTCGGCTAAGCCAGTTTTCACCTACAACCACCTGGGTCTGAAGCGGGACCGCTGGGAAGGCGCCGAGGCACTTCCGCCCGGCACACCGTCGTGTTCGACTTCAAATACGACGGACTTGGCATGGGCACGCTTGCCTTCAACAATCTGAGCGGGATTGGCCGTCCCGCTACCGGAACATTGATGGTGGATGGCAACGTAGTTGCGACGCAAAAGATGGAGAATACTATCCCACTGTCCATGCCACT
>DASPOV010000004.1:0-2093 GCA_035625815.1 Methyloceanibacter sp. | reverse complement strand
GGCCACTTTCAAAGGAGGCACGTCAAGGAAATAGTTTGGGTCAGCGCAACGCCGCGGCGATGTTGCCGCCGTCCACCGCCTCGATATGACCGGTGGTCTTCCGCGCCTTGGCGAGCGCAACGAAGGCCTGCGCCACATCCTCGGCCAGCACCTCCCGGCCAAGCAGATTGCCGCTCATATAGTCTGCTTCGGAAACTCCCCTCGCCCGCGCCCGGTCGGCGATCATGGCGTCGGTGAGCAGCCCGCTGCGAACACGGTCGGCGTTGACGCCGTTCGAGCGGATACCATCCTCGCCGTATTCGAGCGCATATTGGCGCATGAGTAGCATGGCCGCAGCCTTGGGCAGCCCGTAAGGCCCGAAATTGGCCCCGGGGTTCACCGCCTGCTTGGAGAGATTGAACAGAAGCGCGCCGCCGGTGCCCTGCTTCAGCATGATGCGCACCGCCTCCTTCGCCACGGTCTGATGGGCGAAGAAGTTGAGCTCGAAGCTCTGCCTGAGCAGTTCGTCTGACACGTCACCGATGCGGCCCTGCCAGGCGGCGCCGGCATTCGACACCACGATGTCAATACCGCCAAAGCGATTGCAGACATTAGCAAAAGCGTCCCTCACCTCGGACGGCTTGGTCACGTCGCACTTGAGCCCAAGGCCGTTGAATGCCTTCGCCGCCTTCTCCGCCAGCTCACCGTCGATATCGAGGATGGCCACGGCGGCGCCTTCGGCGGTGAACGCCTTCGCCGTGGCAGTGCCGATGGCGCCAGCACCAGTGACCAATGCCACCTGTCCGGTCAGCGGCTTGACCACGGCGCCCTTCAGCTTCGCCTGCTCGAGGCTCCAATATTCGAGCGCAAAGAGGGCGCTTTCGGGCAGCGGCTCGAAGCGGCCGATGGCTTCCGCGTCGGTGATCACGCGCACGGTGTTCTCGGCGAGATCGGCGGCGATGTTGGCGTCCTTCGCCGTGCGCCCGATGCCGAACAGGCCGAGCCCCGGCACAAGCACCACGCGAGGCGCGGCATCGAGCTTGGATTTGGTCCCTCCAACTCGCGCGTTCTCACGAGCGAAATAGGTGTCGTAGCGGGCCTTGAACTCGGTTACCGCTTCTCGAACCTCACAAACGAAGTCCGCGAGCTTGCCGGGCTCAGGAGGCGCAAGCACGAGCGGCGTATTCTTGGTGCGGATGATGTGGTCCGGCGTAACGACGCCGCGCTGGCTGTAATCGGACAGCTCCGCGCCGTTCACATAAGCGAGGATCTCTGGCCCGGTGCGGAAGGTCATGACGAAGCGCGTCGGCTCGCCGTTTGGCTTCTCGGCAGGCATCGCGGCGGCACCCCGGATGATCGGCGCGATCTCAGCGACCTCCGCAAGTTGAGCGTCAAACATGCGCGCCGGGAACACGATGGGGCGCCCCTGGCGCAAGCGGCTCTCGGCGAGCGACACCATCTCGATCATGCGCTCATAGGCCTCACGCGCGGTCGCACCGAAGGTGAAGACGCCGTGCTTGTGCAGAATCAGACCTTCGGCGTTCGGATCCTGCTCGAACACTTCGGCGGCAGACTTGGCGAGCCCAAAGCCCGGCGCGATATAGGGCACGATGCCCATGCGCCCGTCATAGACTTCACGGGCAAGCGCCTCGCCGTCAGGCTGATCGACCAAGCTCAGCACCGCCGCGGCATGGGTGTGGTCGATGAATTTGTGCGGCAGGAAGGCGTGCAGCAAAGTCTCGACGGACGGATTCGGCGCACTCGCATCGAGCAGGTTCAGGCGCTGCACATTGACCATGGCCTCATCGGACAGTGCGTCGAGCGCGCGAAGCCGGCAGAGCGGCTCGAGCTTCACCGCTGGCAGGCCCTGTGGCTCGATATCGGCCATGTCCCAGCCTGAACCCTTGACCGCAATCACCTCATGCTGATGCCCGAGATCGTCGGTGGCGCGGGTTTTCACCGAGGTGTTGCCGCCGCCGTGCAGCACGAGAAGCGGATCGCGACCCAAAAGGCGCGTGGTGTAGACGCGGAGCGCCAAATCTTCGCTCACGCCTTTGGCGGCATAAGTCTCGATCGCGTCGCGCGCGGCGATTTCATTCCATCGGCTTTGCATG
>DASPOV010000003.1:0-2897 GCA_035625815.1 Methyloceanibacter sp. | reverse complement strand
ATCCAGACCGCTGCAATGGCGACCGGGACGCAGAGACGCGCTTCAAGGAAGTCAACGAAGCCTACGAGGCCTTGAAGGACCCGCAGCGCCGGGCGGCCTATGACCGCTTCGGGCACGGCGCGTTCGACGGCGGCGCCGGTGCTGGCGGGCATCCCTTCGGTGCCGACTTCTCGGCCTCCATGTCGGCCATGTTCGACGATCTGTTCGGTGAGTTTATGGGTCAACGGCGGCCGAGGCAGCGCTCGGCACGCGAGCGTGGCGCAGACCTTCGCTACAACATGGAAATCACGCTGGCCGAAGCCTATGAGGGCAAGAGCGCGCAGATCCGAGTGCCGACCAGCGTCACTTGCGAGTCCTGCAGCGGTTCAGGCGCCAGGGCCGGCACAGCCCCTTCAACCTGCCGCACCTGCGGCGGCGTCGGCAAGGTGCGCGCGGCGCAAGGCTTCTTCACCATCGAGCGCACCTGTCCTTCCTGCCAGGGACGCGGCGAGGTGATCGAGACGCCGTGCCCAGCGTGCAACAACTCCGGCCGGGTCACGCGCGAACGGAGGCTGTCGGTGACCATTCCGGCCGGAGTCGAGGACGGCACGCGCATCAGACTCGCCGGCGAAGGCGAGGCGGGCTTGCGCGGCGGACCGGCCGGCGACCTCTACATCTTCCTCTCCATCAAGCCGCATGAGTTCTTCCAGCGCGACGGCGCTGACCTCTTCTGCCGTGTGCCGATCGCCATGACCGCTGCAGCGCTCGGCGGTCAGATCGAGGTGCCAACCATCGACGGCGGCAAGTCCAATGTGAAGATCCCCGAGGGCACCGAGAGCGGCAAGCAGTTCCGCATCAAGTCCAAGGGCATGCCGGTGCTGCGCTCCAGGCAGCAGGGCGACCTCTACATTCAGGTCGAGGTCGAGACGCCAAAGAGCCTCACCCGCAAGCAGCGGGAGCTCTTGAAAGAGTTCGAGAGCGCCTCGAACGAGAGCACGAGCCCGGCCTCGACGGGCTTCTTCGCCCGCGTGAAGGAATTCTTCGACGGCCAATAGTGCGCGGTCCGCGTAAGTCAGCTCTTATCCGCTTATATCCGTGCAGCGCCGTATCCATGCCGCCTACCGTGTTGATCCTCAATCAGCTTGTGCTCGGCGCCCTGTTCGGTATTTTGGGCTCTGTTCGGCGCTGAAGAGGTTGAGACGCCTTAACCTGATACGCGCGCACTTTGCTCGCTGATCTTCGCCCTGCCGGATAAGTCTGTCGCCGCACCTCGAAGGAACGCTTGAACATATGCGGCTCTTGTTCTTCGCCGGAAGCACGCGGAAAGGCTCCCATAACAAGAAGCTTGCTCGACTTGCCCGGCATATTGCTTCGGCCAACGGCATCGAAGGGGTATTTGTCGACCTCAAGGACTATCCCATGCCGCTCTATAGTGGGGATCTCGAAGCGGAACAGGGACCGCCCTTGAAGGCCCAGGAGTTCAAGGCGCTGCTCGGAGAGTATCAGGGCGTGTTCATCGCAAGCCCGGAATACAACTCCTCGATCACGCCGTTACTCAAGAACGCGCTCGACTGGGTGACGCGCGTCCGGGCCAGGGGCGAGACGGGCCTTGAGGTCTACAAGACGCGCGTCTTCGCCATCAGCGGCGCCTCACCGGGCTATTACGGTGCCATGCGGAGCCTCTTACATCTCCGCCAGATCCTCGAGGTTGGCATCGGGGCCACGGTGATTCCGCAACAGCTTGCATTGCCGCGCGCAGGCGACGCCTTCGAGGAGGATGGTAGCCTCAAGGACAAGGCGCAGCAGAACATGCTGAAAAGCGTGATCGAAGCGCTCGCTGCCGCCTCAAAGAAGTTTGCCGCGTCGTGAGCGAAGCCCGCGACCGGCTGATCGTCGCGCTCGACGTGCCAAGTGTCGATGAAGCGCGGGCGCTGATCGATACGCTTCAAGACAGCGTCGGGGTCTACAAGATCGGGCTTGAGCTTCTATTTGCTGGCGGGATGTCGCTCGCGAGCGTGCTCGCCTCACGCGGTGCCCGCGTATTTCTCGACGCGAAGCTCCTCGACATCGAGGCGACGATCGAGCGCGCCACAGCGGCGATCGCCCGCACCGGCGCTCATTTCCTCACCGTGCATGCGGCGGATCGGAAGACGCTCGATGCCGCCCTTCGCGGGCGGGGGGACAGCGGGCTGAAGCTGTTGGGCGTCACGGTGCTGACAAATCTTGGCCCCGCCGACCTCGTGCAACAGGGTACCGATATTCCGCCCGCGGAACTTGTGCTGCATCGGGCTATGCTCGCGAAGGAGGCGGGCTTCGACGGCGTCGTCGCCTCGGGACTTGAGGCCGCAGCTATCCGCGAGGCCGCGGGCAGTGGATTCCTCATTGTCACGCCGGGCATTAGGCCTGAAGGGGGCGCGAGCAACAACCACGCGCGGATCGTTACCCCGGCAGATTCAATTGCCGCCGGCGCCGACTATCTCGTGGTTGGCCGTCCCATCACCGCTGCGGTAGACCCACGTGCCGCTGCCGAGGCGATCGTGGCTGAAATAGCACGGGCGTTAGCGACATAGCGCGCGCTATCGAATTGGAGCCAAGCGACATTATCAACCGGATAAACGATAATTTTGGATCCTCGGGACGCGGCCAAATCTGCACGTACGTGTGAGCACCGAGGAGAAGGTCCATGTTCACAGCCAGATCCGAGTTTGCCGCTACGTCTGGCGATGTGCAACTTCACCGGCGATCTCAACAACGACGAAGACCGGCGAGGTTCCCTACCGACTCAACACCGGCGGTAGCATCGGAAGTGGTGACCTACACATACTATTCGAAGCAATATGTGGCGACACCCTTGGGTACGGTTTTGGCCTTCCTTTGGAGGGTCGGGACTGCCGGCCATTGTTGTCTTCGCACTTCCC
>DASPOV010000002.1:0-2347 GCA_035625815.1 Methyloceanibacter sp. | reverse complement strand
CGGACCTCTGGTCAGGTTGATTCATCAAAGTCACCTCTCTCGTGCGATAGTCGGAAATCGCAAAGATCCTCAAGCCTCGTATCACCTCTGAAACCAGGCTTCTGGCCGGAAAATATAGGGATCCAGCAATTACGCCGCCGTTTCGGGGTAATTAAATTTCAGTAAGGTGGCGGCTTGTCGGAGGCCCGAACCAGCGAAATTCCGGCCCAAGCGCGAAATATGGTGCGTAAGGCCGCTCGTGGCAATCAGCGATCGTCGAGCAACCGGTTGAGCCGGCGTTCCTCAGCCTCGCTCAGCGCCGTAGGGTTGGCGGCGCCAGACCGCCTCCGATATGCCAAAATGACGACCAGGAGTGCGGTGAGGAAGACCGCAGGGGTGGCAAACCACAACACCAAGGTGTGGAGCGCAAAGCGAGGTTTCAGCAGCACGAACTCCCCATAGCGGGCAACGATGAAATCCTCGATCTGCTGGTCGGTGTCGCCGGCCTTCAGCAGTTCCCGTACGAGCACGCGCAGATCTTTAGCGAGCGGCGCTTCAGAATCGTCGATAGACTGATTCTGGCAGACAAGGCAGCGCAGGCCTTCGGAGATGTTGCGCGCTCTGACCTCGAGTTTTGCATCTTGAAGCACCTCGTCGGGTTCGACTGCCTGGACTGGCAAAGTAGCGAGAGCGATCAAACCCGAGAGGAGCACCCCCAAGATCACAGGTCCGAGGGGGCGCGAACGACACGCGTGACAGGGTGCTGGCATTGCCCTACTTGGCAGCGGCGAGGTCTTGACCGAGTGTCCGGGCTCGTTTCGGTGCACCGACCCTTAGGCGCCGGTCGGACAGAGACAAGCCGCCTCCGATAAACATCACGACGGCGCCAAGCCAGATGAAGCGCACCAGCGGATTGAAATAGAGCCGTACGCTATAAGCACCGTCCTTCAGCTGATCACCGAGCACCACATAAAGATCGCCGCGCCAGCTGGCATGGATGCCGGCCTCGGTGGTGACGCTCCGCTCCACGGTAAATTCGCGCTTGGAAGGATCGAGCGTCGTCACCTCCTGGCCGCCGCGCACGATTTTGAAGAGCCCGACCCTCTCCCGGTAGTTCGGCCCCTCTCGCGACACGATACCCTCGAAGGTCAATTGGTAGCCGGCGATCTCGGTGGTGTCTTTCGGCTTGAGCGCGAGAATGCTTTCGCTGCGCCAGGCGGTGGTCGACACGATGCCGATGACCACGATGCCAAGCCCGGCATGGGCGAGCGCCGTGCCATAGGCGGAGCGCGGCAGCTTGCCGAGACGGCGCAAAGAATCCGCCCAAGAGCCATCGAACAGCTTCACCCTGAACGCGATCTCCGACAGGGCGCCGGCACTGAGCCAAATTCCAAGCCCAATGCCGAACGGCGCAAGCCACGGGCCACGCTGGTGCCAGGCGAGAACCACCACCGTGGCGACGAGCGCCAGCACCGCCGCCGCCATGAGTCGCTGCCAGGCCGCGAGGAGGTCTCCCCGCTTCCAAGCGAGCATCGGCCCGAAGGGCACGGCGATCAGCAGTGGGACGATGAGCGGCACGAAGGTAAAGTTGAAGAAGGGTGCCCCCACCGAAATCTTCTCGCCGGTGAGGGACTCAAGCGCGAGGGGATAGAGGGTGCCGACGAACACCGCGGCACAAGCGGTGGTGAGCAGGAGATTGTTGAGAACAAGGCTTCCCTCGCGGCTGATCGGCGCGAACAGCCCACCCTGCGCAAGCAGCGGCGCTCGGATGGCGAAGAGCGTCAGCGCTCCACCGATGAAAATGCCCATGATGGCGAGAATGAAGACGCCGCGCGCTGGATCGACAGCAAAGGCATGCACGGAGGTGAGCACGCCCGAGCGCACGAGAAACGTCCCCATGAGGCTCAGCGAGAAGGTGATGATGGCAAGCAGGATCGTCCAGACCTTGAGCGCGTCGCGCTTCTCCATGACGAGCGCCGAATGGAGCAGCGCGGTGCCCGCGAGCCAAGGCATGAAGGAGGCGTTCTCCACCGGATCCCAGAACCAGAAGCCGCCCCAGCCGAGCTCGTAATAGGCCCACCAGGAGCCCATGGCGATGCCCAGTGTGAGGCACATCCAGGCGGCGAGCGTCCATGGCCTCACCCAGCGCGCCCAAGCGGCGTCTATGCGGCCGTCGATCAGCGCGGCGACGGCGAAGGAGAAAGCCATCGAGAAGCCGACATAGCCCGTGTAGAGGAAGGGAGGATGAAAGGCGAGCGCCGGGTCCTGAAGCACCGGGTTTAACCCTTGCCCATCGAGGGGCGCGGGGTCGAGGCGGGTGAACGGATTCGACGTGGTGACGATGAACAGGAGAAATGCCGCGGCGATC
>DASPOV010000001.1:0-2304 GCA_035625815.1 Methyloceanibacter sp. | reverse complement strand
GGGATGACGCCAGCTAAGCCCGCAGAAAGAGCACACGCGGACGGTCACGCAAGCGGCAAACATCTCCAGACCGCCACGAAGCTCGCTGGCGATGATGATGACGACGACGATGATGACGAGTGATGACAGCGCATTTACTTGGGTAAGCGATGGCGAGCGCCTCCAAAGGGGCGCGCAGGCTAGCTAACTTTCCGGCGCAAAATTCCGGCGCTCAACTCCTGCAAATTCCGTAGCTGAGCGCGGCAGAAACTGCAAGAGCGTACCATTTTTTGATCGCGCGGCTGCCGCTCCTGCGACACCTCCGTACACGATGCAAATGTGTGCTTCGATCTGTCGTTGACAAATTTGCCGAATCGGTATCAATTGCAAATATGACACACAAAGAGGCGCTACGTGCGCGCCAGAAACTCCTCGATCGCCTCCCGGTCACCGCCGAGATCCTGCGCGGCTCGCTACTGGAGCGCAGGGTGTTCCGTCACAAGGCCAATTGCGAGAAGTGCGCCAGCGGTGAAGGCCACCCGCTCACTATCCTTGGCGTCACCTATCGCGGCGGTCGCACCCGCCAATTGAGCCTGCACCCCGAACTCGTGCCACAGGTGCGTCGCTGGCTGGAGAACTACAAGAACCTCAAGGAGGCGCTCGAGGAGATCTGCGAGCTCAATCAGCACCTCTTGCGTCCAGATGAGGCCCCGGTGAAGCGCGCGAGGAAGCGGAAATGATCGACCCGCGGCGCGCACAGCTCTCCTTCGGCGACAAGCTGATCGCCGAAGAGGTCGAAGGCCTCTACGAGGAGTGGATGGTCCACGCCGATGAGGTGCTGGCAGACGAGGCAATCGTGATGGCCGCGTACAAGGCTCTCTGCAAGCGCCGTCGCTTGAGCCGCACCCGCGGGCGGCGCGGGTTTTCCGCGGAAGCGGTCGTGAGGCTGCTCATTCTCAAGCACGCCCGCAACTGGAGCTACGCCGTGCTCGAGCGGGAAGTGCGCGCCAATCTCATCTACCGCAAATTCACCCGCATCGGCTTTGCCAAGGCACCTGACGCCAAGACCATGGGCAAATGGGGCGTGGCTGTGGGGCCTGAGGTGATCAAAGAGATCCACGAGCGAATCGTGAACATTGCCAAGGAGAAGGACATCGCCCAGGGGGCAAAGATGCGCGTCGACACCACCGTAGTCGAGACCAACGTCCATTATCCCACCGACAGCAGCCTGTTGGGCGACGGGGTTCGGGTGCTGACCCGCGTCATGAAGAAGATCGCCACAATTACCGGCGAAGTGGGGTGCAAGCTGCGCGACCGCAGCCGAAGCGTGAAGCATCGTGTCATGGAGATTGGCCGTGCCGCGCGAGCCAAGGGTGCGCAGGGCAAGGAGAAGTTGCACAAGGCATATGCCGATCTTCTCAATTCCACCAGCCGCGTGGTCGGCCAGGCAAAGTGCTTTGCCCAAGAAATCCTCGATGGGACCAAGCGCGCAACGAGCGCCGCTGGGCAGGTCGCGCTCGAGTGCTTCAAGGGCGAGATCGAGCAGATGGTACCGCGCGTGCAGCAGGTTATCGCCCAAACCAAGGCACGCATCTTCCACGGCGAGACGCGCACCGAGGCCAAGATCTTCAGCCTGTTCGAGCCGTCAACGGAGAACATTCGCAAGGGGAAGGCGGGCAAGCCCAACGAGTTTGGCAAGCTCATCAAACTGCAGGAAGCGGAGAACCAGATCATCATCAACTTCGAGGTCTACGATAAGCGTCCCTCGGACACGGACCTGCTCATCCCGGCCATCGAAACGCATGAAGCCGTGTTGGGGCGCACGCCGCGTCTCGTTGCCGCGGATGCGGGCTTCTACTCCGCCAACAATGAAGCCGCGGCCAAGGCCAAAGGCGTCAAACGGGTGTCAATTCCCAACCGCTCGACCAAGAGCCTCGAGCGCAAGCGCGTGCAAAAGAAGCGCTGGTTCCGCAACGGCCAGAAATGGCGCACCGGGTGCGAGGGCCGCATCAGCGTGATCAAGCGCCGACACGGGCTCAGCCGCTGCCGCTACAAAGGCGACGCGGGCATGAAGCGCTGGGTCGGCCTCGGTGTTATTGCTGACAATCTCATCAGCATGGGCAATGCCATCGCGAGACAGGCGAAGCAGGCGAACCCGTCCGGGCCCTGACGGATCCGCTCCGCTCAAATCCTGATCACCATCTGCCGCCGGCCCGCCGCCGGCGGTATTTTTCGTTTTTTTCGCGGCCGGCCCCCGCCGGAAAGGTCATTTTTGCGCCGGAAAGTAGCTAGGACCCGTCGCTATCGCATAGCGCTTCGAAGGAA